>CALITV010000065.1 GCA_938048925.1 uncultured bacterium
AGACGCCGGAGCGCCGAGTAGGCCGCCTCGCGGTTGAGATCGAGGATGAGGCCGCCCTGTTCCTCGACCGGATAGCCCTTTCCGCCGTTGTCGAGCCGCACCATGATGCGTCCCGCCTCGGGCAGGTCCCACTCGACGAAAAACGAAGCCGTCGCGCCCGCCGGACCAACCGGTATGTTATACGAGGGGACCTGTCCCGTCCGCCCCGCCTTCTCGGCGCCGATGCTGAATGTGGGGAAGGCGCGGTCCTCTTCGTTGAACGCGAACATGTTGGGAAAAGAGCCGGTCAGCGCGAGCGAGCCGCCCTTTTTTCCTTCGAAGATGAAGTGGCGCGCCGGCCGCGTCAAAAGGTTTACCGTCACGCTTCCCGACACCGACGGGACGAGCCGGACATCGGGGGTGTATTCGTGGAGCGTGTAGCCATTCAGTTGGCGACCGCGCGAGGCGAACCCGATGAGCATCACCGTCGTCCCATCGGCGATCTCGAACGAGTAGGCGCCTGCGGCATCGGTCTGCATACTTCCGAGTTGAGACGAATCGGCGGCGTTTATGGCGATAACGACCCGTATCGTCGGCACGGGAGAGCCGTCGCAGGAGAAGATGCCGCCGACCGTGGCGGCGGTGAGGGAGAGTGAAGCGGCGATGAAAAGCGCAAAAACGATGGTGCGCATGGAAACCTCGTCGGGCAAAGGATACGGGGCATTATATCAGCAGGAAAAGTGTTTGTAAATGATGTTGCCCCGTTGACTTGGAACAAGCCAGTATGCTCGACGAATGTTACCGGAAAAAGGGCAAGCACAGGGCAAGCCGATACCCGTGACCGACATTATCTCAGCGGGTACGGTTGTGGGGTTCGTCCCGTTTTTTTATACTTGGTTCGGGTATATCAGACCATCTCTATGGTGAGGAAAAGCAAGCGCTCTGTCTCAAGGTAGGAGATAAGCGAGATCCTCTCCGAGAGACATCGGAATGTCTCGAACTATTGTCCTTTGCACGCAGCGCCGGGAGGCGGTGACTCGGTGACCGGCGGCACCGGCCCGACGCCATCGCACTGCTCACCGCGGAGCGTCGCAATCGCCTGATAGATCGCCTCCTCGGTTTGGGCGCCGATTAGGCGCGCCACTTCGGTGCGTGCCGTGTCGAACAGGATAAAGGTAGGAACGCCGATGATCCGGTAAGTAGTTATGTAGCGTCGGTTTTCCGGTCTCGTGAGATCAACCTTCCGCAAGGTGATCTTATCACCGTCGCAGCGGGCAAAAATCCGCTCGACGATGGGCTCCATCTTGCGGCACACCGGACAGTCGGGACGGTAGAACTCGACGAGCGCCGGCAAACCGTCGGGAAGCGGGAAATGATCGTCTGCATCGCTCTGATGGGAGGCGATGGAACGGGCCTCTTCCGGTGATGGTGCCGGCGGGGTAACCGCCGAGACGAGAAGATACCCAGCCCCCGCGAGGAGCAACACCCCGATCGTCTTCTCAATCAGCGGCAAACCCTGTTGTGCACGATGCAACAGTGGCAAAAGATGATCGGCAAAGAGCGCCGTTGCCATAAACGGCACTACGAAACCGAGCCCATAGACAGCGAGAAGCCCCATACCGGCAGGAACCGATGTGCCGGTGGCCGCCGCAACGGTGAGCGCCGAACCGAGGAGTGGCCCGACACAGGGTGACCAGCCGGCACCGAAAACGACTCCCATAACGAAGGCATTGATGACACCGATGCGCGAGGAGAAACGCTCCTCGTCGAGCCGGAACACTCGATCGAAAAGCGGAATCTCGATGAATCCGATGAATTTGAGACCGAAAAGGAGCACGAGTACCCCGCCGAAAAGGAGCAGGTATGGCTCATTGTTCCGGAAAAAACTCCCCAGTGCAGCAGCCGCCGCACCGAGAAGCGAAAAAACGAGAACGAGACCGATCGAAAAAGCGGCGGCTCGCGCAAAAAGCCGCCGGTTGCCTTGACGATGACTTGCACCCGCACCGGCGATTGCAGCAAGATAGACCGGTAGCAGCGGCAAGACGCAGGGGGTAAAAAAGGTCGCGAGACCGGCCGAAAAAAGGGCTACCAGAGAAACACTCATCTCGACCCCGCGCACTCCAAAAATGCATTCGTAAAAATAGTTGCTACTGTCAAAAAGTCAAGATGGCTTGCAACACGAAGAATTACCGATATACTTACTTTCGTTGTTCTCAAAGGGAGAGACGCATGAGGATGCCGAACGGTATGGGTGGTCTTGCAAGCGGATTATTCTTCATTGTAGTGGCGTGCAGTTCTTCCGCCCCCGAGGAAATCCCCTGCGTAACAACATTCGATTGTCCGCTCGATCAGATATGTAGCGAGGACGGTTTTTGCATTGACCCGCCGGAAGGTGGCGCCGACCGCGACGGGACCGGCACGAAGGACGAGGTGAATACCGATCGCGCCGATGAGGAGGCCGACGATGCCTCCCCCACGGAGGAAGATTTGGAGGGAGACGAACTGGAGGCCGCGGTCACCGATGGTGACGGAGAGACTGCGGATGAGTACGGTGACCTTGTTCCTTCCGACGAAGAGAATAGCGAGGCCGACACATCTGAGGAACCGGATGTGTCCACCGACATATCGCCCGATACGGCAGGAGATGAGGCGACGGCACCCGACGCCGACGAAGATGCCCCGCCGCCCGATTTCGATGGTGGCACCGATCAGGCCGCTCTCGATCTCGATACGGTTCTTCCCGATCCCGAAACACCGCCGGACGACGATACGACACAACCCGATCCCGACACGCCGGTGGACAACGATGTGCCGGTAACCCGCATCTTTACCTGCGCCGACAAGCCGGCGAACAGCATCTGGAACTCCGTCTCGTCTTACGAACAGACAT
>CALITV010000066.1 GCA_938048925.1 uncultured bacterium
ACCTCGAGAGTCCTTTGATGGAGGATACCGATGGGACGAGGCGATCGGCGGACCAAGCGCGGCAAGATTTGGCGAGGGTCTCACGGAAAGACGCGCCCCCGTCCGGAGAAGATCCGGAAGGCCAAGAAAAATAAGGAAGAATAGTCCGTTCTTTCGTTCCGGCGCCCTCGTTCAGGGGCTTTTTCCTTTGATAGATTCATCAAGGCCGAGTGCGGCGGCGGTTGCGAAGGTGGCGAGCCAGTGTTCACCGCCGTAGCCCGCATCGGTCATGTCGGCGAATCCTTGAGCACAGTGCCGTGTTGCAAGGCGTTGATACACAGCGACACGCGGGTCGCCGGCGGTGAGCGCCGCGGCAATGCCGGAGAAACTCCACGCGCGATGAAACATGAGGCCGATGAGATGACCGATCGCGTAGTCTTTCTTGTCGAGAACGACCGGTGGCACGGCAAGGTTCTTGAAGACGGGCGATGCGGAATCGGGAAGGAACGCGGTGAGCCATGCAGAAAACTCTTTTTGCGGCAGGATACGCCGCATGAGGTCGGCTTCGGCAAGGCACGGCGAGATAAAATCAACGCCCGATGGTTCGTAGGCGACGGGGCAGTTGGTGTCGTCGAGGTAAAAATCGAGAGCCCGTGATATGATGATGCGTTCGAGTTCATGGTCTTTCACGGTGCGGGCATAGACGAGCATGTGGATGAGCGAAAAGGCAAGATTGCCGTGAACGCCGGTTCGCACCGGAAATGAAAGGCGCGGAAGATAGTCGCGCGTCTTTTCGGCGATGTGTCGGGCGAGAGGGTGGAGCGCCGTGCGCCACTGCACCGCGTCGGGATCATCCCAATCCTCGAGTTCGGCGGCGAGGCGCAGGAGCCATGCCCAACCATAGGTCCGTTCGAAGGTCTTTCCGGGGCCTGATTGGAAATAGGCGATTTCGGCGGCGATCTTTCCGGGGGTAAGGTGCTCCTCTATTTTTTTCCTTACCGCGGCGGCGTTGGGCATATTAGGGAACCGCTTCAGCAGTTTTACCATCGTCCAGTGTCCGTGCACCGCCGAGTGCCAGTCGAAACAGCCGAAGAAGGCAGGATTATTCTCGCGCGTCGGTTTGATGTCTTCTTCCTTATCGTAGATGTAACACTGTTTGTTCGGGTATTCGGTGTCGCTGCACTTGAGGGTCAGGGAGGCGAGTTCGGCCGCCTTTGCGTCGTCGAGCGAAGGGCATCCCTCCTGTGTTCCCGATACCTGACCGGTCGGCGAGGTCGCCCGGCCACAAGCGATGAGCAGACACAAGGACGCGAGAAAAGTAAGCCGTCTCATGGTCATCTCCGAGGGCTTCTTGTTATTCTTCATGATCGTCGGCATACCCGGCGGGGACGCCACATGATATGGTACGGTGGGTGCAGGTGACACACGCGGCGGGATCGCACGGCTCGACATGAATCGTTACTTCGGCACGCGGAAGTGATGATGCTACTTCTTTTTCGATGGCATCGCAAATGCGGTGCGATTCTTCGACGGTGAGATGACGCGGCATTTCAAGATGGAGGTCAATGTACTGGGTATTTCCCGAACTGCGCGTGCGCATCTCGTGAAACCCGACATAGTCGGTAGTGTGCTTGGCGATTGCGGTTCGAATGGCGGATAACTCATTGTCAGAAAGCCGCCGATCAATGAGCGGGGCGAGTGATTTCTTGGTCATTTGCCACGATTCGTAGAGGATGAGCAAGGCAACCGCTATGGCAAGAAGCGGATCGAATAGGTGAATGTCAGTAAGCCAGAGAAGGAATAGACCCGCCGCGACGCCGGCAGAGGTGTACACATCGGTCTTGAGATGGAGTGCGTCGGCCTCGAGCGCGAGGGAACCGGTTTCCCTCGCGACGCGGTAGAGGCGGCGCGACACGAAGATATTGACGACCGCCGAGGTCGCCATCACCGCAATACCAGCGACCGGAAAAAGAACCTCGGTTCCTTCGATGATTTTGTGAACCGCCTCATACAAGATCAGACCGGCGGCGCCGAAAATGAGGATGGCTTCGATGAAGCCCGATATTCCTTCCACTTTGCCGTGGCCGTAGGGGTGGTCGGCGTCGGGCGGCTGTTCGGCGAGGCGGACGCTGAAGAAGGCGATGACCGCGGCGATGAGGTCGAACAGCGAATGAATCGCCTCGGAGAGGATGCTCACCGATCCGGTCGCTATGCCGGTGACGAGTTTGAGCGCAATGAGGAGGCTGTTCGAAACGACCGATAATCGCGCAGTGGCGGTCTTTATGCTCATGGGTGCCACTATTTGGTGTAGACGGCACTGGTCATCGCAGGGACCGAAACGGTGATGGTACCACCCGAAACGGTCGTTGTTGTGCCGCTCACTACATCGGTGAGGGTGCCGGTGAGCGTGGTGGCGAGTTGCCGAGCAGTGGACTGACCCGAACGGTTGAGCACGATAATCGCCTCGTCCGAGTCTTTTTTCATACGGTATGCCCAGAGATCCGCTTCGGCGATGAGAGTGGTGCGTATACCGGTGCGGAGCGCCGGGTGGTTTTTGCGTGCCGCGCCGAGTTTCTTGAGGTGATTGAGTGTTGCCTGCTGTTCCGTCGAAAGTGCCGCGCCGAAGATCATCATGCGTCGGTTATCGGGGTCGTCGCCGCCCTCCATGCCGATGTCGTCGCCCTGATAGATGAGCGGGATACCCGGAGAGGTCATGAGGAAGGTCTGAGCCATGCGGAGCCGTTTATGGGCGTCAGAAGTATTGCCCCCCGCAAGAGTAAGGGCGCGTCGAACATCGTGGTTGCCGAGAAAATTCGACATGATTGCGCCACTCCAGCGGTTGGTGTAGTAGGTGTCGTTGTCGTTCGCAAACGCGGCGAGATTGGTGAGCGGTTGGGTATGCTGGAGGATCGCGTCGCGCACAACGAAATAGAGCGGAAAATCGAACTGACCGTCGAGTTTGTCGGCGCCAATATATTCGGCAATTTTGTTGCGGTCCCCGTCGAAGGTTTCTCCGACCATGTAGAAGGGGATGCCGGTGGTAACGACTTCCTGCTGGATGCGTGACCGCATGCCGGTGGTGAATGCCATCACCATGTGTTTGACCGCGTCCATGCGGAATCCATCGAAATCGTATTCTTGCACGAGCCATACGGCATGATCGAGTACGAGGTCGAGAAGTTCTTTGTTGCGGTAATCGAAATCGGGCAAATAGTCGGTGAACCAGCATTCGATCGGGGCGTCCCAGCCGCAGTTGTAGCCGCCGTTCTGGTTCGCCGGTTTGCCGGCGGGCGCCATGTTGAACCAGCCATCGTTCTTGTGGAGTGCCCAAAGCGGGCTATCGAGATGGACATGATTGGCAACGAAATCAACGAGAACCCGAATCCCTTTGGCGTGCGCTTTGCGCACCAATTCGCGAAGTTCCCCATCGCTTCCAAAATGATCTTCGAGCGGCGAGGAGAGCTCCGGCAGCGGGTTTTCGTCGGTCCAGCCCGTGGCGATCGGCCAATAGGAGTGGTAGGCGCTGTATTGGTAATCGTCGTTCATCCCTTTGCCCGATTTCTCGGTGTTTTTCACCGGCGACGATATCCACAGTGCGTTTACCCCGAGCGCCTCGAAATAGCCCTCATCGAGTTTGGCGATGATGC
>CALITV010000067.1 GCA_938048925.1 uncultured bacterium
TCGCTCGCCCCCTCGGCAGCGACAATGAGCGGGTATTTCTGTCCCGACTCGAATGCCTGCTTGGCGATGGCGAACGACACAATACCGGTCACCGTAACCACCGCAAGGGCAACGGCGACCGCCAGCAGAGAAACGGTCGTCGCAAAGAGCCGCCCGCGGAGCGAGGCAACCGCAAGCGTCAACAGAGCGCTCAGCCTACGCATGATTCACCTCCCCGCCGAGGGCGATGGTCAGATCGGGCTTCGCCACCGCGAAACGGCCGTCGTGCGAGGCGAGCAATATCGTCGAACGACCGCGGAGGGCGAGTATCGTATCGGCGACGATACGGGCCGAGGCATCATCGAGGTTCGCCGTTGGTTCGTCGGCGATCACAAGACGCGGAGAGAGGAGGAGCGCCCGCCCCACCGCCACCCGCTGCTGCTCACCGACCGAAAGTTGATGCGGATATTTCCGCAGATGGTCGCCGACACCGAGTGCCGCCAGAGATTCGATGGCCCGTTTTTCCAATTCCTCCCTCGCGCCGTTCCCGATGAGGATGTGCGGTAGAACGACATTGTCGAGAATGGAAAGATCGGCGAGCAGATTGAAGGTCTGGAAAATATAGCCGACCTCCTTGGCGCGCCACTGGTCGCGATCGCGTTCTGAAAGTTTCGTCAGTTCGGTCCCCGCGGCCGTTATCGTCCCACTGTCGGGAAGGAGCAGACCCGACACGAGATTGAAAAAGGTCGTCTTTCCGGCGCCCGACGGGCCGGTGACCACCACCAGCGCCCCCGCCGCGATATCGGCCGTTATCCCGCTGATAACCTGTCGTCTGTTCCCCGACGGATCGCGGAACGACCGCGCAAGAGTATTGAGAATGATACGCATAAGTCGAAACCTCCCTCATACATCTTCTTTAGGTAATCTCTCTCATCCTCACCACGAATGCAACTTTTGCGCGATCATACCGGCCGCGCCGAAAAGGCATAGGACCGCCGCGACGGTCGCTCCAGTCGGCAGATCGAAGAGCCACGAGGCGATGAATCCGCCACCGCCGCCGAGTGCGCCGACAAGAGCGGCAAGCAACAACACGCGGTCGAAGGAACGGCCGACGGCGAGCGCCGCGAGCGCGGGCAAGGCGGTCGCCGAGAAGACCACCAGCGTCCCGAGTGCGCGGGTCGTCACCGCGATGAGTACGGACAGAAGCGTGTACAGTATCAGGTCGGCGAGGAACGGACTGCGGCCGGCGGCGGCGTAACTCTCGGGATCGAACGAAGCGGCGAAGAGCGACAGGCGCAGGGCGAGGAACAGGATAACGGTCGGGAGCACCGCACCGATGACGGCGAACATCTCACCTCGCGATACCAGCACCGCACTGCCGAATAGGATCCCCTGCACATCGTGGATATCGCCCCGCAGAAAGGAACCGAAGAGTATCGTTCCGGCCGAAGCGACGATGAAAAGAAGCGCCTCGGCGACCGCGCCGCCGCTCCGTCGCGCGGCGAAAAGGGCCGATGCGGCGAGTGCGGTAAAAAGCGCGAAAGGAAAGGGCGGCAACTCGACCGCGATAAGTTCTGACAGGAAAAAAGCGGCCGTCACACCCAACGCGCCGGTCTGGGCAAGCGTCACCGGCACGAAAAGGGAACGCCGGAGCGTCGTGAGTACCCCCACCATGCCGAGCGTCGCGCTCGCAATGATCACGACGATAAGCGGATCGATCCAGAAGGCGATGGTGGCCGACAGATCGTTCATGCGTCGCCTCCCGCCGTCAGTTCGCCGACAACATCGGCGGTCGGGCCGGTCCGGAAGAGCCCTCGGTCGCGGTCGAGAACGGCCACCCTAGCGGCATAGGCAACGACCGGCGCAATATCGTGGGTGACGATGAGCACCGCCATACCCCGTGCGCGCCGCAGTTCATCGAGTTTCCGCAGAAGCCGCCGCGCCGAGACGGCATCCATGTTGACGGTCGGCTCATCAAGTACCAGCACCTGCGGATCCATCGCAAGGGCGCGCGCGACGAGCACTCGCTGTTTCTGACCGCCCGACAGTTCACCAAACGGCTTACCGGCAAGCGCCATAAGGTCGAGGTCGGTGAGTGCTCGATCGGCCGCCGCGCGGTCCTCGTCGCTCCAACGGAACGCCGTCAACCGAAGAAGGGCGCGCCCCATGAGCACCGTGTCGCGCGCCGTTGCCGGATAGTATTCCGGCACCGCGCCGCGCTGGGGCACATACCCGACACGGGGGCGGCCCGCCGGATAGCGGACCTCCCCCGAAAGGGCTGGGATCATCCCCAGCATCGTCTTGACGAGCGTCGTCTTCCCTGCGCCGTTCGGTCCGGCGATAAGGAGGTATTCTCCCGCCGAAACCGTCAGTGTTACCGGCGGCACCAATGGTCGTTCCCACCCGATGCCGCAGTTGTGCAGTTCGACGAACACTCGTCGTCCATTACTCATGATCGTGTCCCGCCTCGTGCGCAAAGAAGAGCACCTTCGTTTCGGTTTCGGGCGCCTTGAACTTGAGAACGATGGCGGGCCCCATCCCCTCCTGTGCAGTGTAGCGGACATGATAGACCGCCGGGAAGGTGGTCGCGCAATCTTCGTTCGCGCCGATCGTTTCGATCTCCAGTTTCTCCCCTTTCGCGTTGAAGGCGCTTTCGAACAGGCCACTCTTCCCCAAATAGATCGCCCAGTCGCCGGTGGTCGCCGGGCCGGTATGGACAAAGCCCTCTTTTCCCGCGGGCAGGGTCAGTTCGTACAGCGTTTCGAGCTCCAGATGGACCTCACCAAACTTATCGAACGCATCAACCACGGTAGCCGCTTCCCTCGTCCCTTGTGCCGCTTCACAGGCATGAGCATCAACATCTTCTTCGTGGTGATCATCCTCACCCTCCTTACACTCCTGAATACAGTATTCTTTTCCCCCGATGATGGTGGGCATTTGTCCGCTGAAGCAGTGGCACACATCACCGTGGGCGTGGCCATCGGGACCGCAGACCGGAATATCGGCTATCGGGACACACTTGGTCCCGACGAGCAGTTCGGTGACATTGTCACATTCTTCACATTGCACACTATCACCCTTCGCAGCAGCGCAGGATACCACAACGAACATTATTCCAACCACCATGCTTTTGAAGAAACTGTTCATAACATCCTCCTTTATTTTTCGGTTAGTTGATTGACGATGTAGTCGAATTTCGCCCACACCGTGTCGGTGCCCGGCGCTGCCCCGGTCATCGAGGGGAGCAGGAGCAGTTTCGCTCCGCTTTTCTCGGCGAACAGGTGCGAGAGTTTCTGCGGATGGTATATTTCCTGTATCACGAAACGGACATTTTTCCCCTGCACCGCCGCCAAGAGATCGGTCACATGACGCACCGATGGCGGAATACCGGGCTTTGGCTCAAGAGCACCGACACTTATCAGCCCTGCCCAGTCGAGAAAATAGAGCCAACTTTTGTGATACTCGACCACCTTGGTTCCCTTGAGCGGCGCTAGTTTCGCGCGCCACTCGGCCGTCTTTCGTTGGTAAGTAGCCCGGAAAATGCTCCAGCGACCGTCGTAGTAGGCCGTCCCTTCGGGATCGATCTTTTTCAGGCGGTCGTATATCGCCGCCGCGACGGCGTAGAGTTCGGCCGGCCCGAGGTAGAAATGCGGGTTGCCGCCGGGGTGGACATCGCCTTGTGACTTGTCAATGGTCATCGGGATTTCTTTAAGCGTCACGACGGTCGAGGCATCGAGATAGCCGAGACTTCCCGGTTGTATTTTATCGTTGCGTGACTGCATCATGAGCGGAGGTAACCACCCCGACTCAAGTCCGCAGCCGGTCAGAACGATCAGGTCGGCCCGGTTGAGCCGGACCACATGCGACGGCAAGGCGTCGGCGAAATGGGGATCTTGCGCCCCCTTGATCAAAGATATCGCCTCGACCCGTTCGCCACCCAATTCAGCCGCGATCGCCGCGTAATCCGGGATCGTCGCGGCGACATGGACCTTGGCATGAAGCGGCGTCAGGAATGCAAGAGCGATCAACATGGCTATCAGTTTTCTCATAACGGCCTCCTAAAAGATGTGGGCGCCATGAGCACCGATGACTACTTCGGCCTGCAGGAACACCCCGTGGTACGGCGGCGTATCGCCGTTCTTCGTGATATCGTACTCGAGCCGGAACTTCGAAAAATGGGTCGGATTGAAAGTGACATTGGCCGCGCCGCGCACCTGCATATCGGGAGCGAAGTCGGCCGTACCGTGCAGGCGGTCGTTCCACTCGCCCCGCGCCGCGACGCTCCACCGTTTGTCGATCTGGAAGTGATTCGAGACGAAAAAGCCGATGTCGCGGGAAAAATCGCCCGGCGTCTGCTGGTCGCGCAGGAGCGCCTCGATGTCGAGCCGCCACGCGAAGGAGTCGTCGCCGTTCTCCACATCGCGGTACTTGAGCAGGATATCGGCGCCGTAGATCGTCGCGCGGTTGTCGGGGACGAACCGGCTCTGCCCCCATGCCCCCGACAGACCGACATTGAGCGACCACGCCGTAGCAAGTTCGAAGAAGTTGACGATACGGGCGAGATAGACGAAATCCTCCAACCCGTCGTAGTCTCCCTTCCCGGTGAACTCGACCGGCGCGAAGGTATTCGACCGGAACAGACCGATGGAACTCTTCGTATCGAGTATCTGTCCGATCAGCATGAGATACCACGGCGTCGGCGCAAGCCACGATATCTCGCCGCCGAGCCCCGAAAAGTGCTCCTGCGACAAAAAGCGGGTATGGAGCAGCGAGTAGTTGACGAAATCTATCGAGTGGATGCATTTCTGGTTCTCACGCCCCATTTGGGCGCTCATCACGCCGCCCCGCACTTGAAAATTCCACGGCAGGGAAAGCGAGGTGATGTAGGCCTCCTCAAGATGCATCCCGACGAACTGGAAATTGAGATCGAACCGGAAATAGGGATCGACCGCGTGACCGATCACCAGTTCGAGTCCTTGCAGAGCGAACCCCTGCTTGTCAATCGAATGTCCCCCCTGTTCGATGGGGTTCTTGCGGTTCCACAGGACGCCGAACCCGCCATCGGCGACCAGACCGATGTCGGGGTTCTCCGACAACCAACCGGCCGACGGCGCCGCCGAGGCCGGTTCATTCTTCGGCGCGCTTTCGACCGCATCGGCCGCCGCGGCCGCCGCGAGTTCGGGATCGGTCGCCTCTTCCTGAGCCGCCGCGATGAGAGGCAGAAGAAATAAAAGTATGAAAATAGTTTGCATCGGTACCTCTTAACGCTGTGGGTAAAACCGTCACCTGATCAGGCACAAAGAGGGGGCGATTGCTTGGGAGCTATGTGAAAAAGATGGATGAGAACGATATCACGCGAGATCGGCGAGCAACTCACCGACTCGATGGAAAGATCGAGAGCGGAAGCGATCGGCGATGAAACGACGACCGTCTGCTGTGAGAAGAATTCGATGACCCGGCACTGATCGGCATGGTCGTCGTGATGATGCTCCGGCAGGACAGCAAAAGCATTGTCAGGCGTTGCTTCACTCCCTTGATCGTGCCGGTGCTCGTGCCCGACATGCCCCGTTGCATCGACGACATGGGGCACCACAGCGAAGTGAAGCCACGACACGACGATATTGAGGGCGTAAAGCGCAAGAAGTATGCGGGACAGGATCGGTCTCATATCGTTCCGATCTTCCCCCTTCTAGTGACCGCACCCGCCGCCGTGACCGTGGCTGCCGCACGCGGCATCCATCGGGCGGAGTTTTTTCTGCGCGATAAGGTCGAGATTCTCTTTTATCGTCGGGGCCGCGGCGCGGTACACGGCGATCCCGGCGTCGGTCAGTTTGGTCAGCGCACCCGCGCCGATGCCGCCGAGCACAACGATGTCTATCTCGTGACCCGCCAGCGCCTGAAGCGGATGGCACATGCCGTGATCGTGGTGCTGGTCGCTATTCTGAAGCACCTCGACCGCGAGCGTGTCGGCATCGACATTCACGAACAACGGCGCCGAACCGAAATGGTTGTAAACAATGCTGTCGAGCCCTTTGTTCTCTTCTACCGGAAAGCAGACTTTCATGGTTTTTCCCCTTAAGTAGCAGGTTGTGTATCGTTGCAATCATGTTCCGTTCCGCAGTACCCGCACCGTTCATGGTGGCCGCCGCGCCGGTGTTCACGCGCCGCGCCACAGCGAGGACAGCGGCAGAAGTCTCCTTCGACAGCGACTGCGCCGCCTTCGATGATGAGCGCCGCTCCCTCGACGAGGGCCTGCGCCATCTTGCCGTGCGCCGCCTCGATGAGCCGCGTAAAAGTCGGCCGTGAGATGTTCATCCGCTCAGACGCCGCCGCATGTTCCAGCCCCTCATAATCGGCAAGCCGTATTGCCTCGAACTCGTCGAGCGACAATATCACCCTCTTTACTCGGCGCAAAGGAATCCCCTGCGGTCTGAAGCGAACAAAAACGGGAAGGCTATTTACCCGTCGGCATTTTCTCGGACGCGACATCAGTGTCCTATCGCCTCCCCTATTACCACAATGGTCCCGATACCAATCAGTATGAGCGGCACCTCCCACAGAAGACTCTTTATCCCACCGCTGACACGGCGCCCCGGCACGAGATCGGCAAGCGCAATATAGAGGAAACTCGCTCCCGCGACCGCAAGGAGATAGGGAACCACCGACGAGACGAACGGGAGCAGATAGTAGGCGGCAACGGCACCCGGCAAAGAAACCGCGCTCGAAAGGATGTTGTACCAGAGCGCACGGGAACGAGAGTATCCGCTCTCCAAAAGTATCGCGAAATCTCCCACCTCCTGCGGCACCTCATGGGCAATCACGGCGACCGCCGTCGTGATACCTATCGGCACCGAGGCAAGGAATGCCGCACCGATTGCCGCACCATCAACGAAGTTGTGAAGCGCATCACCAATCAGGATCATTGAACCGGCACGGGTATGCACAGCACACTGGTGGTCGTATTCGTGACAGTGGCGCCAGATCGTCACCTTTTCGAGCAGATAAAAAAGCATAATGCCGAAAAGCACCGTCGGCAGAACCGTCGTGGTCGGCAGATGCTCCAAGGCATGGGGTATCATCCCGAAAAGCGCCGCACCCAGCAACGTTCCTATAGCGTAAGGAATGAGCGCACCGGTAAGAAGGGCTAGCCGTCGTCCCCTGAACAAAAGAACGAGCCCCGCCATCGCGACCGAACCGAGCGACCCGAGGATCGTGCACAGAACAATGAGAAACAGCGTCATGAGAAAAACCCTCGCCTCATTCGGCAACCCGCGATACAAGTTATGCACTTATGTTCAAAATGTCAAGCTGGCTGCGAAGAAAAGAATCTTGTTTTTCTCCTAATGGCACTTTTGTTGCCCTTGAACGACGATAGTGGTATATTCACTGCGAGAAAAACGGATGAGGCGAATGACCCCCCTTTGTTTCCTTCATGGATTTGCAGCGGGCGGAGCGGTATGGAACGCCTACCTCGACCTGTTTCCCCGGTCGCTGACACCCACCCTGCGATTTTACGCCAACGGCACTCCGATCCTTCCCGAACTTCCGAGCCCTGCGATTCTCGTCGGCTGGTCGCTCGGCGGCATGATTGCCGTCGAAATGGCGGCCAGACAACCAGAAAAGGTGAAAGCACTCGTACTTATCTCCTCGGCTCCTTCGTTCGCCGCAAGCGACCTCTTCCCCGAAGGCAAGCCCCTTTCGGTACTCCGCGAGATGCGCAGCGGTATCGCGCGGAACGACACCCGCATACTGCAAAGTTTTCAGCGACAACTCTTTACCGCCGCGGAGATACGGCAGGGATGGCTCACCCGCTTCCGCCGCGAGATAGGACCGATCCTCACCAAAGAGATAGCGGCCTCAGCGGGCCGGGGCGACCACGCGATGCCGCTGAGCGAGTATCGGGGAAACGAAGCGGCGCGCACGGAAGACACAGCGACATCAACACTCCTCGCCCAGATAGCCTTTCTCGAGCGATGGTGTGCGCCGAAAACACTTCCTACGCCTCCCATCATTATCCTTCACGGCGACGGAGATTCTATTATCTCGGTCGCTGCGGTTGCCGCATGGCGGAAGTTGTTTCCCCATGCGCAGTACTCCATCGTCACCGGCGGCCACGCACTTCCTTTCACCCACCACGAAATGGTCATAACCGCTATCCATAAGGTGCCTCAACAATGAACCCTCCCATTGACAAACGCAAGATAGCCGAAAGTTTCTCGCGTGCCGCGACAACCTACGACTCTGTCGCTAGCATCCAAAAGCGGAGCGCCAACCACCTAGTTGATATCCTGCGTACCCACACCCCTCACAGTGCACGCCTTGTCCCTTTCCTCGAAATAGGGGCTGGCACCGGCATCCTCACCGACCTCCTCCTGCAGATCGGCCTTTCTCGCGGCACCATCACCGATATCGCTCCAGCAATGGTCGAGACACTTCGCCAAACCTACGGGCAATACCCCAACCTCTCCATCGCGTGCCTCGACGGCGAACACCTTGCCCTCGGCACCCGCTTCAAATCAATTCTTTCAGCCTCGACCTTCCAGTGGTTCTCCTCGTTTCACGAACCATTTCTTTCCTACTGGCGCCACCTCGAAACCGGCGGTGTTTTCGCCTTTTGCATGTTCGTTCACGGAACACTGCGCGAACTCCATGCGGCGACCGAGGCTGTCGGCTGCCGATACCCCGGACACCCGCTCCCCGACGAGCATAAAGTTCTCTCGGCGGTCTCCGAAAGCAGATTCTGCATAGAACACTTCTCGATAGTCGAAACTCCCCTCACCTTCCCTGACACCCACACATTCCTTTCGACCCTCAAATCCATCGGATCCACCAACGCCGTCGGCTCACCACTCGATCCCACCGCACTCCGACGAGCAATCCGCCTCTACGATGAAACCTATCGCTCTCCCGCCGGCGTCACCGCGACTTACCGCACCTTATATGTGTTGGCTCGCAAGTTACAATAGAAACCCGCTGAAGGAGGAAATCATGGCCATCAGTTATCGCGAACTCGGGCTCGTGAACACCCGAGAAATGTTCAGGAAGGCGATGGCAGGGAAGTATGCGATTCCCGCCTACAACTTCAACAACATGGAACAACTGCAGGCGATCATCCAAGCCTGCGTCGAGACCCGCTCGCCCGTTATCCTGCAAGTCTCGTCGGGGGCGCGCAAATATGCCAACAAGACGCTCCTTCGCCACATGGCGCGCGGCGCCGTCGAGTATGCCGCCGAACTCGGCGTCGCGATACCGATCGCCCTGCACCTCGATCACGGCGACACCTTCGAGTTATGCAAAGACTGCGTGGACAGCGGTTTTTCGTCGGTTATGATAGACGGCTCCCATCTCCCCTACGACGAGAATGTCGCTCTCACACGGAAGGTCGTCGAATACGCCCACAAGTACGATGTCACCGTCGAAGGCGAACTCGGCGTACTTGCCGGCATCGAAGATGATGTAAAGGCCGAAAAATCGCACTACACCCGCCCCGAAGAAGTCGAAGACTTCGTGACCAAAACCGGCGTGGATTCGCTCGCCATCTCGATCGGCACATCGCACGGCGCGACCAAGTTCAAACCGGAACAGTGCACCCGCACCGCCGACGGCATCCTTGTGCCGCCACCGCTCCGCTTCGACATCCTCGAAGAGATCGAGAAACGGCTTCCCGGTTTTCCCATCGTTCTTCACGGCTCCTCATCGGTACCGGTCGAACAGGTACGCATCATCAACCAGTATGGCGGAAAAATAGA
>CALITV010000068.1 GCA_938048925.1 uncultured bacterium
ATGGCTGCGGCCGCTGTAATCGCGCTGTGAACTGTCCAACGGATCGGTCTCGTTCGAGGCCATGGAAAGACCGGCGACATTCATTCCCGTATAGGGAGAGAGATTGCCGGGGAAACCGACATAGACATGGGGTAACCCGTCATGGGGTTGACGAACGATAATGGTCGGGAACCAGAGGAGATAGTCAATCGCGTCCCAATCGAGTATTCTTCCATGGTACATCCGCCCGTCGGCGCTCGCTGTGCCGGTCACCATCATTTGGGAACAGCCGGGGAGAGACATGCGGGACCCGGGAAGTGAATCGAGAATTTCCATCATCACATCGCCGAAATTGACGAACAAACAGAGTTCCTTCGTCCATCCTACATCACCCGCCGCAGCGACCATCCCGTCGCATTCCTGTACAATGTCGGAATAGGAGTTGAGTTCGGCGAACTTATCCACATGGGCGAGTTTCGCAATGGTCATTTGAGTCTTGATGTCTTTGACGAACTGCGAGTTCTTGATGCCGTACTCTATCTGGTCGTGGAGCAACTGCCCTTGCTGGAAACCCATTTCATAAGGGGTCCCCGACAGCCAGACGATGGTCCAAATCCCGTGTTGTTCACGTTTGGGAGCCACCGGTGTCCACGGGCCGGTATCAGTGTCCTCGTCGGATGTGTCACCAGTGTCGGCCTCGTCCGCCGTCTCGTCGGAGATGATCTCGTCCACAATTACCTCGTCCGATATCTCGATGTGGTCGGTCTGCGCTCCCAGCTCATCAACCAGATTCCCGTCGTTCGTTTCTCTGTCGTCCGCTAGAGCATCGTCGCCGATTGCCGCCGCTTGGTCAACCAAAGGTTCTTCGGTCGGCGAAGAGCAGGCGCCGAGCGTGAAAAAAAGCATCATTATGACGATCTTAATCTGCATTACCGTTTCCGTAGGACCTGTTCAATGCTCCTCTCCCCACATACGAGAAAGAGCAAGCAACATCCATTCTCTTCGCTTCCCTCCGTGCTCCTATCACTCTTCTTTTTCGATGGAGACACGCCGTAACTGATACTGGACCGCCACGGGCGACTGGCCGGCGGGATACATGGTGTAGAATACCCATGCTTTGGTGGCGCCAACCGCTATTTCCGGTTCGTTCTTCGCTTCCGGCCCGTCTATGCTCAATCGCACTACCCGGTGAGGTTCAGAAAAAATCTCCGTCAACCAGATCTCTCCCTGCCGGGTAAAGAAATTTCCACTGCTTTCACAGTTCGAGATTTGGAACGCCGAAAACATCCGGCCAGCAAGAGAAAAAGTTTCATGAGACATCGGTTGACAACGGAAATCTTCAGGGATCTCCGAGGTGTTGGGATCAACACGAATCGTTTGCAACGGTGAGAACGGCTCTCGCGGCCCATCCGATGCGTAGAGGATGCTTTCCTCGGTACCGTTGATCCCGGCAATGAAATACCAGCGGTTTTCATAGGTAAAAGAAAAAGGATCGAGTTTGAACAGCCCATCCTCAGTCACTTGGTAGATGCCGCTTTGCGGATCGGCAAGGTCGAAGGTGGCCACCTCGATATCGGTCCCGACCGGAATACCGAAAGTCAAGAACGGCGTCCCCACCACGAGCCGGACATAGGTCATATCCATCGGGCACCACTTCTGTCCCGGCGCCTGTTGGGTAGTAATGACATATTCGACCGCGGGGTCGGCGATCGCGATATATTTGAGTTGTACCGATTCGGCTTTCGACGGTGTATAGCCCGTGTCGTTCTCGAGCCACCAGATATATTGCTCGTTCAGTTCCCTGTCGGCCAACGATGTTGGAAATATGGAACGACGACGAGACTGCGCTACCGATTCTTCCAGTACCGTTACCTCGCCGGTGGTCGGCCCGGTCGGTCGCACGATGACAAAATGATCGTTCCGTTCGTCGGCATCCCTCGTCGCATACTGGCCAACATAGTAGGGACCCACCGCATCTCGACCGGGATTGGCCCGTGTCCAGATAGTGGCGGGAAAGGCGGCAAAACCCCGGCCGTCGGGAGGGACAAGGTCGCCAGTATCGGGATCAATTGCGCAGTGCCATACCGTCCCATAGAGCCGGCCATCGCTCTGCAAGCCGTCGGAATCCGGTTCGAACCAAACCATATAACGACCATCAGAAGTGAACTCCGGATTCATGTAACTGATACTTTCGGACCCCACACGGATATCGGCGCCGATTTTTATCCCCGGGATTCCCGTCATAGGTGTCTCATCGGGGAAAAGATCTTCATCTGTCATTGTCTCCTCGTCAGACAGCAAAGAATCGCTCGCTACGGTGTCGTTATCAACGGGTTCCTGCTCGGTCACCGTGTCGGTTAGCTTAGTATCTTCAGTCACCAAGATTTCTGCGTCACCCGTCACCGTTTTATCGCTTGAGCAGGCAACGAACCAGAGACACATCACCGGAACACACCACCCTTTTTTCATCGTTCACTCCCTCTAAGAGATAACCATCGAAAATTCCTATCCATGCCCTCCTCCGGGACGATTACATCACTCGAAAATTTTAGTGCCGATAGCCTCTTTTGTCAATCCTCCCAATCAAGACCTCTAAAATCTTACCGACCGAAGGAGAGGTGCGTCAAGACATTTGCTATCTTACCCGAGGAAGGAGGGCAAGTGGGGCAAGAAAAGATGTCAGGGGAACGAGCGGAGCAGGCGATGAAAGAATGGCGCAAACAGCACCGCGAAGCGGATCGAAAGAAGAAGGGGGAAATTCTCAACGAGGTAAAAGAACTCGGGTGCCTGCGTGAGCAGATCGCCCCCTTCCGCCTCTCCCGAAAGGTAGAAAAGAAACTCTCTCGACTCGCCGCCTCAAACCGTTCCCCTGAGATATTCGAACCGATAGAAAACCCCTCAGAAAAGAGAGGTCTCCATGTGCCCGTCCGGTAAGATAGTAAATGGCGTAACGGCCTTTCCTTCGGTAAGATTAGCAAATGTCTTAACAAAATGAGGTCGAAGACAAATGGAGAAAACAGCGATCAGCGAACCGACGGCTTAAGCGATGACTCGACGATGCGATAGATCTTTGCGCGAACCTTCTCCTTGTCGGTCGCCTCGGCGATCGAGAGTTCGGTGGAGAGCATCTCCTCGGCGTCATGGAGCAGTTTCTCCTCGCCGTAAGAAAGCCCTTTGCGTTTCTTGAGCGAGAGGAGATCGGAGATGACCATCGCGACATCGGTCGCTCTACCGGTTTTCATCTTCTCTTGGAAGTAGCGGAAGCGCTTATTCCAGTTCATTTTGGCGAGGAGGGGATTTCGCTCGCGCAGGCTCGAGTAGATCTCGGTAGTTGTCGATGGCTCGACGATACTACGCAGTCCCATTCGGGTCGCCGACTCGACCGGTACGAAAACCTTCGACCCGGTGTGCATCATGTTGACCACATAACACCTGACCGTTTCGGTCCCGAGCGCCTTTTCCTCGATGGAGACGATCTTGCCGACGCCATGATTCGGGTAAACCGCCAAATCGCCTTTCTTGAATTGAGCCACGAGAACCTCCCTTGACAAGAGACTCGTATAAGCACATAACCCCTATAGCGGAAACAGGGAAAAGAGTCAAGAAAATTTTGAAAAAACCTGTGATTTTTCAAAAGGTTGTGTTTTCTATAGGATAGGCTGTTCTATAAAAAAAGCAGGGCGGCACACAAAAGAGAGCACTAGGTTCACAGAAATATCACATAATAACAAGCAGTTACGCCGACACAAACGGTGGACGACGGTTTTCAGCGAGGAAAATCGGTCAAGGGATCGCCGTAGGAAAGACCCTCCGTTTCGTGGATGCGGACACGGTAATTTGCCGCTATGTTGTTGAAAAAACTTACCGAACCTTCTTTGTTAGGCCACCGAACGGTAATTTCTTCGGCAACGCAACTATCCCCGATCCCGATGATAAGCACGGGATCATTCTGGAACCCGAAGAGTCCATAACCGCCCTGAATTTCTCTGACAATTGTTTTTCCTCCTGCCTTTACCGTCACACGGGCGCCGATCGCCATGCGGTTCGCGCCGCCGGAGACTCCCGAACCTTCGAGAGAGAGAACGAGACGGTTGGCATTCTGTCCAGTATCGTTACGGAGCACCGTCACCCACGGTTGGGATGGCGCTGGCGGATTGTCGCTGCTATTCCAGCGCATGAGCGATGATCCGACGATGAGGTCGTAATCGCCGTCGCGGTCGTAATCTATGAGCGTGCCGCCGTGGGCGCGAATGATCCGGGCGCCGACCTCACTGCCAACCTCAGCAAAGGTGCCATCCTTCTGTTGCTGGAACAGCAGCGCATAGGTCCCGGGATAGTCGGAACTCAGAACATAGATGTCTATCCGACCGTCATTGTCGAGGTCGTCGGCGAGCGCGCCGAGGTCGCCTTCGTCCCAGTTGGCGGCGGGGTGGGAGCGAAAGAGGCCGGTCGCCCCGCGCCCGGGCCGGACGAACGGCTTTCCGGGGAAACCGTCGTTGCGGAGAATTTCTGTTTTGTCGGAGGCTTGCCCGATGTGCCAGTGGGCGAGTTCGACGCCGAGGAGATCGAGGTCGCCGTCATTGTCGAAATCGGCACAGACGGTCGCCGAACTGTTGCCGCCGAGGCGCGAGGGGTGATCGCTCACCCCCGGCTCCCACGCGGTTTCGAGCCCGGAGCAGGAGATCATCGGGCTTGCGGCGTCGGCGCAATAGTCACCCGCGTCGGGATGGCTCGCACAGTAGCAGAGGTACCACTGGTCGTCCGAATAGTCGAGGTTGTCGTCGGCGGCAAACTTCGAGGAGAGCGAGAGATCCTCGAAGGTCCCGTTTCCCTTGTTGCGCCAGAACATATTGAATCCCCGGCCATAAGTGGTGCTCATGAGGTCGGTCCAGCCGTCACCGTCCACATCGCAGGCGGTAACGCCCCATGTCGGCTTGTGGTTGGTGCCCGCCTTTATCGTCTCCTCTTTCGCCTTCTGTGTCGTGAGTTTTGCGGCATCGGTGACATTGGTGAACTTCCCGTTGCCGTTGCCGCGGTGGAGGGTGTCCTGCTCGGCGCTCGAAGGGTACCCATATTTACCGTAATGATGTCCGACATAGACATCGAGGTTACCGTCGCGGTCATAGTCGAGGAACGCGGCACCCGCAACCGGATCGAGATAGATGGCAAAGAACTCGTGTTCGGGCGCGATGGCAAAGGTCCCGTCACCTTTGTTGAGAAACACCGAACTGCGATCGCCGGTGTCTTCGGTGTCGGTGTCGTAGTAGGCGGCGTTGAAGGCATCCGGAAAACCATCGTTGTTGACATCGCCCCAAATCACGAACGACGAGACGCGCCCATCGGCGCCTTCGCGGGTCTTGAAAAGGCCCGACGACCATGTCACCTCGCTGAATCCTTTTCCCCGATTGTTGAGGAAAAGACGATACCTCCCCGCCGGGGTGGCAGGGTCTTCGCGGAGACGCTCCCCCTTCGACACATAGAGGTCGGGCCACCCATCCTTGTTGATATCGGCGGTCGAGACGGTGGTTCCGGCCACCGCGAGGGCCTCTCCGCCGAAGCCGATCTCGTCGGTGACATTGGTGAACTTCAGCGCATACGGTCCCTCCCCCGGCGTGAGGCAGATGGGCGTCGGACCGGTATCGACATCGGGATGCTCGTCCGTAACGAGCGTATCCCCGTCGGCTTCCCCAGTGTGCGATTCCCGACAGCCGATAAACAGGAC
>CALITV010000069.1 GCA_938048925.1 uncultured bacterium
AGGCAGTAGGCCTTGCCTGCCTTGTATTTTTCTGGATCTATCTCGATGCAGTTGGTGAGTCCGGTGGTGTCGCACGCCTCGGGGTATTCGACGATACCGTTGCC
This sequence comes from uncultured bacterium, assembly GCA_938048925.1. Taxonomy (GTDB): domain Bacteria; phylum UBP6; class UBA1177; order UBA1177; family JAKLFG01; genus CALITV01. The sequence continues at coordinate 105 of CALITV010000069.1, forward strand.
GCATTCGTGCGGTATCTCGTCACAGGTGATGGTATCCCAGCCAAGGCAGTTTTCGAGACACGATGCTTTGCCGCCGCTGTAGAGATTCGGATCTATCTCGATGCAGTTTTTTACGCCGCCATCGCATACCTCTCCTTCGTCTATCACGCCGTCACCGCAGTTCGGCAGAACGACATCGTTGTCGGTAACCGTCGCGTCATCCTTTGGGCCGGCGTCGTCTTTCCCGATCATGTCGCCGTCGCCAATGCCGTCACCGTCGTGCGGCTCGCCGTCCTCTTCCTCGTCGGGGAAGGGACTATCCTCGTCAGGCCACAGACCATCTTCGTCGGCCAGCAGGATATCGTTGTCGGCTCCTGCTTGAGCGTCCTTGGGAATAATCTTCTTCGTGCCATTCTCGCACGCTGCTAGAAGCAGGAAGATACAGAACACGACACATACCATCATCCTTGTCGTGGGAACCATGATGTACCCCCTCGGTCTTTCGGACAGATCCTTTGACGCTGGTAACTATAACACGGCGTCTTCCTTTTGACAACTATTTTGCAGAAAAGTTACGGAAAAAGAAAGAGACATGGTGCCCCTCATCCACGAACGGAACCCCGCAATTCCTCATCGCATTGTTATCCTTCTTCCCGTCTTCTGCACAGGTAAGAAACGAGACGGGCTACTCGGTGATGGTGAGCGTCTGCCCTTCTATCTGGTCTTTCTCCTGCGGATTATTGTAGTAGGGACACACGCTCGACTCGCCGGTGTTTCCCTCGATCGGGTAACGGGCGAGCAGATCGTAGGAGAGCGAAACGGTCTTGCCGGCGGCGAGGTGATTGATGTAGAGGATGATCTGTCGCGGTGTCGTCTCGTATTTCTGCAGGAAAGTCCCCTCCTCGGCAAGGAGCGCGTCGAGTTTGTCCGCGATGAGATCGAATCCGGGCGGTATGCCGATGCTCGCGAGGATGACCGACTGGCCGACGCCGGAGACATTCTCTATCGTGACCGTCGCCGTGACCGTGTCGTTGTCACTGTATTCGGTATCGCTGCCGGCGACCGCCGCGTCACCACCGGCATTCGGCCCGCCGTTATCTTCACCCCACTCATCCTGCGAGTTGCAAAGGCTATAGGTGACCGCCACATCGTCGGCTGTTTTTTTTATCTCGTCGGGACCGCGGCTTGCCAGCACCACTTTCGCTGCGTTGTAATTCTGCGTGAACTTTCCCTTCATCGCGTTGCCCCACGGGTCGGCGTTTTCTGGCTTTGCGAGCAGTGCGGCGACCTTATCGGCGTCGAGCGTGGCGTACTGCGTGCAGTCCCAGAGGTAATTGGGGTGTCCTTGTAAGGCCCGAAGACCACCGCCTGTTGCGCCTTCGTCTTGTAGGCGTCTTCCGGCGCTTTGTAGGAGTCCTCGACGAGGCTGTGCCCCGCACGATCGCCCTCGGCGGCGAAGAAGGCCTCGGTCCGCTCGTTGAGTTCCTGTTCCTTCTCTTCGGTCGCCGGATCGGCGGTCATGATGTCGGAAGGCGCGACACCGTAAACCACAGACGATACTCGCCGCCGGCGAAATCAATGAAGACCTGCGCTTCGTGGAGCGTTAACACCCCCACCGTGATGTCGCGCGGCGGATTGTCGGCGAACGGGTTGTCCTTCCCGTTGCCGCCGGTTGCCACCTGATTGCCGCAAGCGGCCAAGACGATAATCGCGAGCACGACAACTGTTCGAATAAAAGGGTTTTTTTGAACATAGAAACATCCCGAAAAGATCGCGTAAAGACCTTGAGCGGCTCTTTGGTGTCCCTCAGGGGAATATCTTATTGAAATTTCTTGCATTGAGCGTTCGAAAGCACCCGTGAGCGGGGGCAAAACTCATAAATCTCGGCCGCTGTTCTTCGATACCTTCACCTATTGTTGACACAACCGGCGAGGTCACTATCATGCCCTCCGTTGATAAACGGCGTCTCTTTTTCTATGGTAAAGATAACCGATGCCCTCACGGCAACCGGCAAACCGCTCCTGTCGCTCGAAATAACCCCGCCCGATCGCGGCGGCACGATAGACGAGATCTACCGCGCGGTCGAACAACTGCTTCCCTTCAACCCCCAGTTCATCAATGTCACCTACCATCAGCCCCATTTCGTTACCGAGGTGCGCGACGACTTGACGATACGGCGCCCCACACGAAAGAAGCCGGGGACGGTCGGCATCTGCGCCGCAATACACAACAAATTCGGTATCGAGACGGTTCCTCACATCCTCTGCGGCGGATTCAACCGATACGAGACCGAAGACGCCCTCATTGATCTCCACTACCTCGGCATCCACAACCTTTTCGTCATCCGCGGCGATCCGCCCAAGGGACACGAACGATTCCAGCCCGAACCAGACGGCCACCGCTACGCCGCCGAACTTATCGCCCAGATTACCGCAATGAATCGGGGGGCATATCTCGAACCGCTCGATGACCCCCAACCGACCGATTTTTGCATCGGCGCTGCCTGTTATCCCGAAAATCACTATGAGTCTCCTTCACTCGAGGCAGAGATCGAAAATGTGCGCCGCAAGGTCGCAGCAGGAACATCCTTTCTTATTACCCAGATGTTCTTCAGTGCCGCCACCTATTTCTCTTATGTCGAAAAACTGCGCAGCGCGGGCGTCACCGTGCCGGTTCTCCCGGGTATCAAGCCGGTGATCAGCGCGAAACAGGTGGCCTTGATCCCCGAAACCTTCCATGTCACGATACCCAGCGACTTCAAAAAGGCGATACTCGACGCACCGACCCCACAACAGGCCTTCACCGGAGGGACCAGATACATGGCCGACCTCTGCTACCGGCTCATTGACGGCGGCGCACCGGGGATTCACCTCTTCACGATGGGACAGGGACGATCGGCGAAGGCACTGCTCGACACCCTCTTCGGGACACACGGATGAGCGCTATCCGGGGACTGATAGCCCAGCGGACGCTCCTGTTCGACGGCGCAATGGGAACGCAGATACACCGGCGCACCCCTTCCGTAACCGATTTCGGCGGTCACGGGAACTGTCCTGAATATCTAAATGTCACCCGGCCCGACCTCATTGCGGCAATCCACCGCGATTACCTCGCAGCGGGGGCCGACATCGTCGAGACCAACTCCTTCGGCGCCAATCGCGTTACGCTCGCCGAATTCGGGCTTGCCGACCGTGCCTACGAACTGAACCGGAAGGCGGCCGAGATCGCCTTTTCGGTCGCCGCCGAACACTTCTCCCCCGACCGGCCGCGCTTTGTTTCCGGCTCCATCGGCCCCGGGTCGAAACTCCCCTCACTGGGGCAGATAGCATTCACCGAACTCGAAGCAGCCTACCGCGAGCAGGCGGCGGGGCTCATTGACGGCGGGGTTGACCTTCTACAAATAGAAACCTGCCAAGATTCACTCCAGATAAAAGCGGCGCTCTGCGGCGTTTTCGATGCGCTGGCGGAACGCCGTGCCGACATCCCGGTCATCGTGCAGGTGACGATCGAAACGAGCGGCCGGATGCTCCTCGGCACCGAACTGGCTGCAGTGATTGCCACTTTCGCCCCCTACCCGCTTTTCGCTCTCGGCATCAACTGCGGCACCGGCCCCGATCTCATGGGCGAAAGTGTCCGCCTGCTCACCGAGCGAAGTCCCTTCGCCGTGAGCGTCCTTCCCAACGCAGGACTTCCCGAAGTACGCGACGGGAAACTCCACTACCCCCTCGAACCCGACCGTTTCGCGGCAGAGGTCATTCGCTTTGTCGCCGATTACGGCGTCGAACTCATCGGCGGCTGCTGCGGAACAACCCCCGACCATATCAGGGCACTCCGCGCCGCGCTCGACAATCTCGAGAAGCGCCCTTCCCGACGACCAACAGTTGTTCCTGCTCTTTCTTCTCTCTACCGGGCGCAAGAGATGACGATCGAACCGAGACCGCTTCTCATCGGCGAACGGCCGAACGCGAACGGCAGCAAGGAATTCCGCGAAGCGCTCCTTTCCGACGATCTCGATCGCATGACGGCGGTCGCGCAGGATCAAGAGCGTGAAGGGGCGCACCTCATTGACATCAATGTAGCGGTCGCCGGCCGCGACGAAGTGCGCGATATGCAGCGGTTCACCGCAAAACTGGCGACGCTCGTTCGTCTCCCCCTTTCAATAGACAGCACCAATCCCGACGCGATAGAAGCGGCGCTCCGTTCTATCGGCGGCCGGGCGCTCATCAACTCGATGAATTTGGAAGACCCTGCGCGCGCCGATCGTATCGTCGCATTGGCGCACCGCTACGGTGCGGCGCTCATCGCACTCACGATAGACGAGACGGGAATGGCCAAAACGCGCGACCGGAAACTGGCGGTAGCACGCCGGATCGTCACTTTCATCGAGGATCGCGGACTCTCACGCACCGCTATCTTCATTGATCCCCTCACCTTCACCCTCGCCTCGGGAGACGCCGACCTGCGCGGCGCGGCAGTCGAGACGCTGGAGGCGATACGACTCATCAAAAAGGAATTGCCCGGCGTCCGGACACTTCTCGGCGTCAGCAACATCTCCTACGGCCTCAAACCGGCGGCGCGCCGGATCCTCAACGCCGTATTTCTCTACCACGCGGTGCAGGCGGGTCTCGACGCGGCGATATTCCATGCCGGGAAAGTGATACCGACCGCCCAGATACCGGAACCCGACCTGCGCCTCGCCGAACGACTCATCTTCAACGATTTCTCGCAGGGCGATCCGCTCGAGGCATTCATCGCGCGATTCGATCATTCCTCTCCGAAAGAGAGCACCGCACGGGGCGACGAACGACCGATCGAAGAGAGACTGACCTCCGCCATCGTCGAGGGGCGCAAGAGCGACATCGTTCCACTGATCACCGCCGCGATCGAGCGCTTCTCCGCCCTCGAGATACTCGACCATTTCCTTCTCCCGGCAATGAAGGAGGTAGGCGCCGCATTCGGCGCCGGAAGGATGCAACTTCCCTTCGTTCTCAAAGCGGCCGAAACGATGCGCACGGCGGTCGAACATCTGCAACCGCACCTCACAGGTGACCGCGGCCAGAAACGGGGGGTAGCCGTTCTTGCCACGGTCAAAGGCGACATCCACGACATCGGCAAGAACCTCGTTGATATCATTCTCTCGAACAACGGGTGGCAGGTGTACAACATCGGCACCGATCGGTCGGTCACCGACATCGTTGCGGCGGCGAAAGAATATCGCCCTGACTTTATCGGCCTTTCAGGACTGCTCGTCCGGTCGGCGATCGAGATGAAAGAGGTGGTGCGCGGCTTGAAAACGGCTGGACTCGATATCCCGGTCATCTGCGGGGGCGCCGCGTTGAGCCGCCGCTACATCGCCGACGAACTCGCCCCGCTCCACGACGGCGCGGTCCACTTCGCACAGGATGCCTTCGAAGCGATGCGCATCATGGAAGATGCCGGCACCGCTCCCGCGACGCCCACCACAGTGAACTCCCCGCCCCGATTTCGCCATCCGACCCTTTCTTTCGATCACACCGTGCCGACCGCCCCTTTCACCGGACGCCGCGTTCTGCGCGACATAGCCCTCACCGAGATCGCGCCGTTTGTAAATAAGAAACACCTCTTCCGCATCCGTTGGCAGATGGACGATCCGACCGAGGCCGAAAAGACGCTGGCGCGGCTCCTCAGCATGGCCGAGGAAGAGAAACTTTTCGCTTCGGCGGCGGTCTACGGCTATTTCGCCTGTCGTCCCGAGGGCGACCGACTCCTCGTCGGCGACACGACATTCACTTTTCCGCGCACTCAAAACGCACCTCACCGCGCGCTGTCCGATTATTTCCGGTCCGACGGCGACATCGCACCGCTGTTTGCCGTGACGATCGGTCCGGCGGCAGCGATGAAGGAACAGGAACTCTTCGGACGCAATGAATATGTTGATTATTTCCTGTTGCACGGTCTGTCGGCGGAACTGGCCGAGGCGCTCGCCGATTGGATGCACCGTCGCATCGCCGCCGAACTCGGCCTCGAAGCGCGGCGCGGCAAGCGGTTCAGCCCCGGCTTCCCGTCATGGGACGACCTCGGCGAGCAGCGCCGCATATTTGCACTACTTCACCTCGAAGAGATAGGACTATCGCTCACCGAGACGAATGAACTCGTGCCCGAACAGAGCGTCACCGGCTTGATTGTTCATCATCCGCAGGCCGAGTATTTCTGAGCAACCGCCGCCATCTTTACAAGAAGGCTTGATTCGGAGGCTTGACTTTGCCCCGTCCGCCGGTAGAATCGGTTTGTCCGAAGGGAGGATACCATGGCTCAAAAGAAACGGAAATTCACCGTGCTCATCGAAAAGGATGAACACGGCTACTATGTCGCCAATGTACCGGCCTTCCGGAGTTGCTACACACAGGCAAAATCACTTGCGGAACTCTATCCGCGCATTGAGGAGGTCATCGCACTCTGCCTCGAGGTCGAAAAACCGGCCAAGATGCAGTTCGTCGCCGTTCAGCAGATGGAAATCTGAACGCCATGACCACTTTTCCGACCGTTCCGGCGCGGGAGATCATCCGCTACCTCGAAAAACAGGGCTTTGAACTCATCCGTCAGAAAGGCAGTCACAAGTTCTTCCGCCATCCCGACGGCAGGACCGCGACGGTGCCCGACCACAAAGGCGAAGATCTCGGCAAAGGGCTGATGCTGAAGATATTGAAAGACATCGATGTGACGCAGGAAGACTTCCTGAAGTGGTTCATCAACTGACACGCGCCGCCCGGGCTACCTTCCGTATAAACTGATCGGCGCACAATAGAATACCCTCCCCCATAATCTTGCGGAGTCCGCCTTCTCGAAGTGTGCCCGGTACGACGCGATCATCGGCCGCGCCGCCTCTATGTCGGTCACTTCCGCCAGTTTCCGCTCGAAGGCGCCAACGACCCGCCGCCGCTCACGCTTCGGCGGGAATTAACTCAAAGTCAAACCAATGCGCCCCGTTCCAAGAACGGGCCGCGTAAATGACCAAATAACGACTCATGGTCGGCCTCGGACACACCGGACATTGTAGTCGAGGCTGCGGCTGTAGCTGTAGACATAGCCATTGACGAAGCTCACATACCACGCGTAGTGGGAATTGCCCGATTGCACCGACGAGGACCAGAACCAGCGCCCGCCGCCCTGCCAAACGCCCTTTTGCCAGTAAAAACCATCTTCCCCCGGGCCTTTATAGTCGTCACAATAGCAAGCATCTGACCAACATCCCGATGAAAGGCAGTTATCGCTCACCTTGCAGGCCTCGGTACCGCTCTGACAGCCGACTATAAGTGTTTTGAGTTCCGATATGCTTGGTAACCGCCAGTCACTGTAGCCGCCAAGAGAGAGGTTCTTACAGTAATTTATGGCCTTCTGGTGATCCATCGTGGACGGTGCCCGCGCTCTCTGCCACATGAGGCCGGTCTTGTTGTCTATGACCACCTCTTCGCGTATGTCATACGGTTCCTTGCTTTTTAGAATAGCAGAAACACTTTTTACCTGTTTTTCTTTGAGAGAGAGCGTTTCTTTGTATGCCAGTGTTTTGGTCTGCACAATGAGTTCCTTCGCGCAGAGCGGCACTTTGTAGGTGCCGGGAGCGGTGCCGATCTTCTTGCCGTCCACAAGGATGTCGGCTTCGAGGTCGTTCCCCTCTTTGTCCTG
>CALITV010000070.1 GCA_938048925.1 uncultured bacterium
AAAGGTTGTCAGCGTCATCGGCGATTCGTGCGAGTGCCACTCGGGGCTCGATGCGACGCGAAACGCCGTCTTCCGCAATGTTTCCGGCGTCAAGGTGATTCTCGATAACCGGGTCACCGCGATGACCGGTGGACAACCGGCCCCTACCTCGCCGACCAACCTTGCCGGCGTTCCGAATAAATTCAACCTCCGCGATGCGGTTGCCGCCGAAAAATGCCGCATGATCGCCTGCGACGCCTACGACATCAAGGAGGTTGAGCGCCTCCTCACCGAGGCGCTCGCCCTTGCCGAGAAGGGGGAGTTTACCTGCCTCATCCTCGAAGGCGCTTGCATCCAAGAGACCGAAACGGCGAAAAAGCGGCGCGCCCTCACCATTGACCGCGACAAGTGCAGACAATGCGGGCTCTGCGGCGTGTGCCCCGGCATAGAACACGACGAAAAAAAACGGCCGTCTTTCACGGTTCTGTGCACCAACTGCGGATCCAACAAGCAGGTGTGCCGTCAACGATGCCCCTTCGGGGCGATCGTGGAGGAACCGGAAAAGAAGAAAGAAAAGATGGCGACGCCCGAACCACCGGCACCCCGAAAGATAGCCACCGCCTCGGTGGACAAAGAGAACCTTCCCGCGTCGTTGCGCGTCGCGATACGCGGCATCGGCGGTCAAGGGAACCTCTTCTTCGGCAAAGTGCTCTCCGAGGTGGCACTCCGAACGCCGTATGTCGAAAGCGGCATCGTGAAAGGGGACACTCACGGCATGGCTCAGATGGGCGGGCCGGTCATCTCGACTTTTGCCTGCGGCGCGGTCCACTCGCCGATCCTCGCTCCGGGTAGCGCCGATGTGCTCATCGTGATGGAGATGAGCGAGGCGCTCCGTCCCGGATTTCTCGAACTGCTGAGACCGGGCGGCACCATCATCCTCAACCGTTTCGCGGCGGTTCCGACGGCAATCAAGAAGAACGACTATCCCTCTCTCGACGCGATACGAGCGATGTTCGCCGACTATCGCCTCATCGAGATTGATGCACTCGAAACGGCGCGCGGTTACGGCGATACGACGGGACGGACCGCCAACATCGTCGTTCTTGGCCTTCTTTCGACGATAGACCCTTTCGACGCCATCCCTGAGGAGATATGGCTCACAGCACTCGCGACCGTTTCCCGGGACGACACTGCCAAGGCGACGAATCAGATCGCTTTTGCCGCCGGCAGGGCGCTCGGAAAGTAGCGGTCACACCGGTTTTCCCGCCTCGTCAATCTACCGACGCTCGTACTTTTTCATGAGATTGTCATAGGCCGCTTCGAAGGAGAGATCCTCCTTGCCCGCCGCCGAGAGATACTTGATGAGCGGAACACGCCAAACGGTGCCGGTCAGACGGTTCTGTGTGTTGTCACCCGTGAACTTGTAGTAGTCGCCTCCGGCGAAGATATATTCGTGGATGACCGCTGTGTAGCGCTGGCTCGGATCAAGCGGCGTCCCTTTGTGGTACCACTGATCCCCCTGTTTTTCCATGCCGCAGACGGCGTTCTCCGAGAGGTTGAGATTGTAGATGAGATCCTTTCCCGGAATCGCCGAAACGACGAGCCGGTTCTCGAACGGCAACATCGAGATGATGTCGCTTACCTTGATCGGTCCGGCGCGTATGTCGTCACGGAAGGCGCCGGGATTGGAAAGGGCGACATCGGCATGGGGGAACGCATCGAGGACGGCGCAGGCATACAGCCGCATGAAACGGTCGGTGGGCACCGCCGCTGCCGCGGTGATGAGCGTGGCGCCGGCGAGGCGATCCATTTTCACCCGATAGCGTCCCACGATGTCGCGGATCTCGGCGCTGTGCGGGTCGTTCCCCGACGACGACGGACGCAGGGTAACGATCCGCGCGTCCGTCACCGAAAACCTCCTCCCCTTGCGTACGATTTCGACCCGCGCATATTTCTCGAGATATTTCTTCGCTTGAAGGAAATAGGCGCCATCCATCTCCCGTACATACTCTTCGTGAGTATGCGCATTGAACACGAGAAAAGGGCGATCCTCGGAGGCGAGCGCCGCGAACCACTCACGGGAACTTTCGAACGACTGATGAGCAATGGCTACGACGATATCGGCCTGTCCCTTGATGCGACGCACCTCCCGCTGAACGGCGTTCAGGGCGACCACCGTGCGGAGATCTTTGAGATTCGCGGCGAAGGCGACCTGACGCAATTCCTCGGTCGTGACACCGATGAAGGCGATGCGGGCACCGTTCCGCTCGACGATCTCCGAGGCGGGGAACGCCGGTTGCCCTTTCGCGGTGATGATGTTCGCCGATAGATATGTTACTTTCGAAACGCGCCGGTTCTCCTCGAACTCGCTCATACCGTAATCGAACTCATGGTTACCGACCGCCGCGATCTCGTAGCCGATCGCGCGCATCACCTCGGCGGTTGAGCGTCCCTTGAAGACCGACGAAATGGCCGAACCGGTGTAGTTGTCGCCGCCCGATATCTTGATGACCGCGCAGTCGCCGCAGGAGCGTTCCTCTTCGCGCCACATCTCGTCGAGAATGACCGCCTTCTCGCGACCGTCTCCTTCGAGGATGTGCCCATGTTCGTCGTTGGTGTAGAGGAGGAGAATCTTCTGCGGCTTTTCTTCAGTGACGAGATCGGAGAGATTCCCGCACGCCGCGAAGAGCGCAAGGAAGAGCCCGAACACCAGCGCTACGAGATGTTTTTTTTCTCTCGCCTCTCCTCCCCCCGATCGCATATCACCCTCCTGCTCGAAGAATATCCTTCATGATGAGGTCGAGCGTTCTGCGGAAAGCGCGCGGTCCGTGTGTCGTGTCAATGACATAGGTTGCCCGGTCTATTTTTTCATCCTGAGGCATCTGCGCGGCGATGACCCGCCGCGCCTCGTCGGGAAGACAACCGAGCCGCCGCACCAGCCGGGTAACCTGCTCCTCGTGGTGACAAATGGTGAGCAAGATCACCGGGAAATCCCGTTCCCACCCCGCCTCGAAAAGGACCGCCGCCTCGAAAAGAACCCGGTGTCCCGCGTCGAGTAGATTTCGCACCTCTTCGCGCGCCGCGGCGATGATGCGCGGATGGGTGATTGCGTCGAGGGTGTCGAGGGCGTTCCGATCACCGAAAACGATCGCGCCGAGCGCCGCGCGGTCAACCTCACCATTTTCAGCGAACACCCGATCCCCGAACCGGTCCCGGATCTCTCTCTTCACCTCGGACAGGGTGAGCACCCGATGCCCTATCTTGTCGGCGTCCACATGGGCAAAGGCATAATCGCGCCGAATGATCTCGGCGACATAACTCTTGCCGGTCGCGATGTTTCCGGTGATGGCGACGAGATTACGGAGCATGCGGTTCCCGCCGCTGAAGTTTCACCTTGATATAGTAGGGACGCTCGCCCGGCATATCGCGCACCTTGATGAGGTCGCCGTCGGCGAGTTTCGTCGGCATCTTGTAGGTGACCACCGTACCGTTCGGCATCTGAATGGTCTGAGGGATGCCGCGTTCCACCTCGTCAACGAAAATGACCTGTTCGAGGACGACCGCGTTCTCGGGCAATTTCTCCTTTATCTCGCAGGAAACAAGGGCTATGAGGAACATTGCCGCCGAAACCAGCGCACCTTTCATCGTTCCACACCTCCGGTAGGCCAGACTTACTCAATAATAACCTCGCCGGCGCACTGTGCAACTTTTCCCGTTTTTCTTCGTCCCCGTCAAGTTGACTTCCTGTAGTGACGCTCTTAGAATGGGGTGTCCGATACCGACAATGAAAGGGAGGTGCCTATGGTGCGTTACGGACTTGTTATCGGCGTACTGTTCTTGCTCCTCGTCGCCTGCGGCGGCGGCGGACACCGGTGCCCGGAGGGATACCACTGGGACGACACGACCGGTCAATGTGAGATAGACACGAACATCCCCGACGAAGGAGAGGATCGCGATATCGTAAAAGACGATGATCCTATTCCCGATGAGGAGAGCATCGAAGAGGACACAATCCTTCCCGATGACGACTACACGGGCCCCTGCCTTTTTGCGCAAACCGATGGCACGGTTACTTTCGATGTCGTCCTGCACACCGTCACCTTCGGTCCTATTACGGTCGGCGGCGTGAGCAACGATGGTCTCGTGACCGGCGAACTGTGGGCACAAGACGAAACCACCAAGAGCGAATTCAAGGTGGCGACTCTCTCTCCGACACTCACTGGGAAGACGGTCCACCTCGCCCCGGGAACCTACAGTTTCTTCTATCGCGGCCCCAAGGCACACCCCGACGATCCCGATCACACCGCCGTAGTGATGGCCCAGCATGTTGCGGTGGCCGGCACGATGACGCTCCCTCTCGACCTGCCCCTCGTCACTGTGTCGGGCTCGGTGACCAAGAACGGCGCCGCCTTTCCTTCGCTTACCGGAGACGCGGCCGCGCAGACCAAAATCATCCTCCAGAGCGGGTCATACTCGTTCGAGATACCATACAGCGATTTCGCCAATTTCAGCATATCGATCCCTAAAGGGACCTACACCGTCACCTTCGTGGGACACCTCAGCGACGGTGCTCCTGCCTTCTACGGAAAAGTGCTCTTCGGCAACACCGCGCTCGCCGTTGACAGCGCCACCAGCATCCCGATAGACATCACGACGATCACCCTCAATGGCACCGCTTCCGTCGAAGGAGTTCCCCTCTCCAGCGGCATACTTGCCATCGTGAAAGACCCGCCGCTCGAGCCGATTTCGGCGGTCCTCATCGGCAACATCGGCGCCACGCAGAATTACGCCGCCGAGATCATCGCCAACGAAGGAATCACCTATACGGTTGTCTATCTCGCTAACCTGAGCGACTACCCCTACAGCATGATACGCCTCACTCAGTGGAGCGAGTTCTCCGCCGCGACGACCGGCAGCGTTGTGCTCGATTT
>CALITV010000071.1 GCA_938048925.1 uncultured bacterium
AACCGTGCGGGATGAACCAGATGTATGCGATGCGCTACGGTACGGTGCCGGTGGTGCGCGCCGTGGGCGGTCTCGTCGAGACGGTGATTGATATTGACGAATATCCGGCGCATGGGACTGGACTCGTTTTCCGCGAAGCGACCGCTGATGCGCTGGGAAACCGTCTTCGTGCGGCCATCCAGATATTTCACGATGTCCCCGACCGTTACCTCATGATGACACGGCGCTGTATGGCCGCCGATTTTGGTTGGGATGCCTCTGTGGAACAGTATCTAACACTCTACCGCAATCTCTTGCTTTGAACTTTTTTTTGAATAGGGTATCAAAGGACGGTGTCTGGAAGACTTGTCAATCATGTGACGGAGAACAACGCCATGGCGAGAAAGTTCGTCTTCTTGCTCATGTTGGCCAGTTTCCTGCTCATCACGGCGCAGGAGGCCGACAAGGGCGACGCGGTGCAGGATGTCCCCCACGGCAAGATAAACTGGACAAAACAGTATGTCTATGCCACGGGGAGCGGTGCGCCCGATCTCAAGGCGCCCAATGTCGCGGTTGCACGGCTCGGCGCCGAACGGGTGGCGCGGGCCGATGCGTACCGAAATCTTCTCGAGGCGGTCAAGGGAGTCACGGTGACCGGGAGCACGACCATCAAGAACTCCATGGAAGAGTCCATGGAGGTGAAGACGCAGGTCGAAGGGGTCGTAAAGGGGGCCGAAGTGGTAACGACCAAGTACTATTCGGATGGCGGTGTTGATGTCGTCATCCGGGTGCCGCTCTCGACGCTCGTCGAGAAAGTGGCGCCGACCCCTGCGGCGACGAAGGAGATAGAAAACAAGGAGTCGGTGAAGGTAACGCCTCCGGCGGGCGCCGAAAAGGGAGCCGCCGGCGGGGGTGACCAGAAGGCGATCCTCGTCTTCGATGTGCGTGGTGCCAAATTCACCCCCTCGCTCTTCCCAGCGGTCTATACGGAGGACGGCAAGATCGTTTACAGCAAGAAACAGGTGCGCGAGGAGGTCCTCAAGACGACGGGTATGATACATTACATCAAAGACGACCTCGACTCGGTCTCGGCACTCTACGGCGACACCGCCTCGATGCTCGTCCTTAAGGTGACCAAGGTCAAGAACAAATCGGACCTTATCGTGGGGACGAACGACTTGGCCGCGATACAATCGAAACTCAAGCCCGATGCCTTGAGCGAGGGCAGAGTGGTCATACTGTTTTAACGGGGGAATATCATGAGAAAAATACTTGCGGTTTTGGTGTGTGTAGCGCTGTTCGCCGGCGCGGTGTCCGCCGCCGAGAAAAAGGTGACGGTCGAGGGCTTCGGCGCCGTGGTGAACGGCAATGTCGAACTCGCGAAGAAGGAGGCGACCGAAGATGCGCTCCGACGGGCGCTCGAGATGGTCATGGGGGCGGTCGTCTCGGCCGAAACGGTGGTTGAGAACTACCAACTCGTTTCCGACAAGATTATCTCGAAAGTGAACGGCTATATCAAGAACTACAAGGTGCTTGAGTCGAAGGAATCGCAGGGTGTCGTCACGGTGAAGGTCGAGGCAGTGGTGAAAGAGAGCGACCTCAAGAACGACCTCGAACTGCTCCAGACGACGCTCGAACGGATGAACTATCCCAAGGTCGTTGTGATGATGGCCGAACAGAATGTCGGGATGACCGTCTTTTCGTTCTGGTGGGGCGGCGCTGCGGCGCAGGCGGTACAGACCGACATCGGCTCGGCCGAACAGGCGCTCACCGCGGCGCTCCTCGAGAAGAATTTCCGCATCGTGGACCGCAACGCACTTGCGACGGGGGTAAAGGTGAAGCCGTCCTATCAAGTCGTTGACATCAGCAATCAGGACATCCTCGAGATGACCAAAACGCTCGACGCCGACATCGTCATCGCCGGCAAGGCGATGGCGCGCTCGGTCGGCAGCATCGCCGGATCGCAGATGACCTCGACGCAGGCCAATGTCACTATGCGCGCCATCAATCTCAAGGACGGCAAGGTGATCGGATCGGCCTCGGCGCAGGCGGCGCAACCACACATAGACCCGGTTACTGGAGGAACGCTGGCTATAGAGAAGGCGGCCAAAGAGGCGAGCAAGAAATTGGTCTCCGACATGGTCCGCTCGTGGACCCAGTCGCTCAACAACGGCGAGGAGTACGCCGTCGTGGTCAATAATCTCGCCGATTCGGTCGCCATGTTCAAAGCGGAGCAGGCGATCCGGGCGAACAAACTGGTCACCGGTGTTTTGCTTCAGTCCTTCGAGGGAAAGACGGCGACCTTCCGCGTTTCGTTCCGGGGGGCGGCGAACGCGCTTGCACAGGGATTGTCCAGCGAATACAAGCCAGTCGAGATCTCGGGGAAAAAAATTGTCATCGAACCGAAATGACATATACTGAATGTGTCTTTATGGGAGCAACTCGTGTTACAAAACACTATCAGAGTCAAGGAGGTTCGAGTTATGAGTAAGGTCGCATTCTTCTGTCTTTTGTCGCTGACCGTCGCGTTGTTTCTCGGTTCCTGTGGCGGGCCGAAGAAACAGGCCGCCATCGCGCCGGCCGACACGGTTGACTATTCGAAACTGGTCACGCATGGGCCCAAAAAGAGAATCGCCATTGCCGAGTTCGTCAACAAGACACAATATGCCAAAGGCCGCATCGGTACACAAGCCTCCGATCAATTGGCGACGCATCTCGTCAAATCGAACGCCTTCATCGTCATCGAGCGCGAACAGCTCGCCAAGGTCATGGGTGAGCAGGCACTCGGCCAGACCGGTGCGGTGAAGGGCGAAACGGCGGCCAAGGTCGGCGAGTTGCTCGGCGCACAGGCGCTCATCACCGGTTCGATCACCGAGTTCGGCTTTACGCAAGGAACTACGGACGGCGGTGTCTTCAAAAAGAAGGTTCAGAGGGTGCGTGCGGTGGTCAATGTCCGCGCGATAGACACCTCCACGGGCCAGATCATCTTCGCCGAGAACGGAGAGGGGATCGCCGAAACAGAGGATACGCAGGTGTTTGGCTTCGGCAGTAAGGCGGGGTACGATGAAACGCTCAACGACAAGGCGCTTAATCAGGCGATCGTGAAGCTCGTAAGCAATATCGTCAAGAATCTCGATAAGGTGCAGTGGGCCGGCCGCGTGGTCAAGACGACCGACTCGGGTAAGATCATCATCAACGCGGGACAGGACACCGGTCTCAAAGAAGGCGATGTGTTCGTGGTAAGCAAACTCGGCGAAATGCTCCTCGATCCCGATACCGGTGTGGCGCTCGGGCGCGAGCCGGGCGAGGTGCGCGGCAAGATCAAGGTGACGATGCTTCAGGATAAGATGGCGGTCTGCGATGTCGTCGAGGGCGGCGGTTTCGAGGCCGGTGATCAGGTCAAGATGGCGGACTGACGGAGATATTAGGAGGTTTTCCCATGCGGTACATCATGTGCGGTGCGGTGCTTCTCACCGCGATGCTGGTCATGTCGTGCAATACCATCAGGTCGAGCGAGAGCGGCGTCGGCAATCAGGGTTTGCTCGCCATCTACTGTGAGCCGGACAGCGCCGATGTCTATGTGGACGATGTCCTGCAGGGAAAGGCGAAACAGTTCGACGGGCGTCCCGCCTATCTGGAACTCTCTTCGGGTTCCCACAAGATCCGCCTCGAGGCGCCGGGATATGAGCCGTATCGTACCGAACTCTATATCAGCGAAGGCAAGGAAGAGCTCAAGATACGGTTGAGGAAGAAATAGTAACCCGGATCGAGGGGAGGATGCTATGCGGACCGTGCGCGGTATGGTGATGGCGACGGTAGCGATGTGCCTGATGCCGGTGCTCCTTGATGCGGCCGAATGCGGTCCCACGGGCGCCGTAAAAGTGGACAAGATTGACGGCACGGCGAAGAGTTCCCCCGATCAGCAGGCGTGGACGCCGCTCAAGGCGGGGCAGGAAGTGCCGGCGACCTATTTCGTAAAGACCGAGGCGGGCGCCCGGGTTATGCTCCTCTTCCCCGACGGGTCGGCGCTCAAGGTGGGCGAGAATTCTCTGGTGAACCTCGGCGAGGTTTCCTCCGACTCGTCCTGTGAACGGGAAAGTTACAAGGTGAAGGTCTTCTTCGGAAAAATCTGGTCGAGCGTCAAGAAACTCGTGAGTAAGAACGAGACGGGCGGGTTCGTCGTCGAATCGAAGAATGCCGTCGCCGGTGTCCGCGGCACCAGTTTCGGCTTCATCGTAAATGCCGATGCTTCCGGCGCCCTCATGGTCGAAACGGGGCGGGTCGAGATTGCCTCGACCGTCAAAAAAGCCGAACCGCGAAAGCCGATGAACATTCAGGAGTGGAAGAAGAATCGCTCGCGGCAGGAGGTCGCCGGCCCGACGGAGATCTCTCAAAAGGAGTGGGAGGCGTTCGTCGTCGAGGCGATGCAGATGGTTAGGTTCGCGGCCGACGGCACGCTTTCCAAGCCGGTTCCCATCGGCCCGGCGAACGCCGATGCGTGGTATCGCGAAAACGCTCCGCTTAAATGATCGGCGAAAAGATCTACTCCTTTTTCATCGAGCGCCGCGGCTGGATACCCGCCGGGTTTTTTCTGCTCTGCTTTTTCGTCCTCTGGTTTCTTCCCAAGATAACCGCTATTTTGCTTGCCGCTTTTTTCACCGCGTATGCCGTGTCGCCGGTGGTCGCCTTTCTCAACACCCGCCTGCGGATGCATCGGGCGCTGGCGACGGCGATCGTCATGCTGATGGGAATACTCTTCGTCACGGCGATCCTCTTCGTTGTCCTCCCCGCGCTCTTTTCGCAACTCGCCGAAGCGGGGAAGAAACTGCCGGCTCTCCTCGTTTCGATGCTCAACTGGCTCTATGAGCAGGCGTATCAATATGGCATAGATCTCAACGAGTACCAAAATCTCACCGAGGAGGCGCTTTTTGAACGGGTCGGGACGCTTCTGCCGGTGTTCGATTCTCTACCGCAATTTGTCAGCACGGTGTTCCAGAAGACTTTTTCGTTCTTTTCGTTTCTTTTCTATCTCCTCATCTATGCGGTGGTCTTCTTCTTCATGAGCATGAGGCTTCCGCAACTTTATCGTGCCATCGTCGGCCTTTTCCCACCATCGCGGAAGGCGGAATTCCACGAGTGGGTCGAGAAGTTCGATCATGTCCTCAGTGGCTTTATTCGGGGTCAGATTACGGTCTGCCTTGTGCTTGGAACACTCTATGCCGTATGCCTTACGCTCGTCGGTCTTCCCTCCGGTGGCTCGCTCGGTGTTATTATCGGGTTCTTCTGCCTCGTCCCCTATGTCGGCATCATCACCGGATTCACCGTCTCTTTGCTCCTAGCGCTCAGTGCGGGTGGTTGGGCTCTGGCGCTGAAGGTTTTTCTCGTGTTTGCGGCGGTCCAGACGCTCGACGCCATCGCAATCACCCCGAACATCGTGGGGCAGCGTGTCGGCATCAGCCCCGTGCTCGTCATCATCGCGCTCTTTGCCGGTGCCGAACTTGCCGGATTCCTCGGTGTGCTCGTCGCGGTGCCGACCTTCGCGATACTCAAACTCATCGGCGAGTATCTTCTCGAGAAGTACAAGGCGAGTGAGATATATCAAGAGAGTACGCTACCGTCCCCACCTTCAGTTGACTAATCCCTTTCTTCGATATACCGTAAAATCATCATGATGATAAAAGGAGGCTGCGGGTGTCGTTCATGTTGGTGAGAGAACTCTGGAATCAACACGCATTCCTCATGGGGAAAGAGGTATCTGTGGCTGGATGGGTCCGAACGGTGCGCGTTTCGAAGAATGTAGGGTTCATCGAACTCAACGATGGGACTGCCTTTTCCCCGGTGCAAGTGGTGTTGGCCGAGCAGATGCCCGATTTCGAGGTGGGTACGAAACTGAGTGTCGGTAGCGCGATAGCGGTAACCGGCACGGTGGTGCCGAGCCCGGGTAAGGAGCAGGCCTTCGAGATAGCGGCAAAACAGATAACGGTCGTCGGGCGGTGCGATCCCGAGTATCCGCTTCAGAAAAAGCGTCATTCTTTCGAATATCTGCGCACCATCGCCCACCTGCGTCCCCGCACCAACACCTTCTCGGCGGTCTTTCGTGTGCGCAGTCTCCTTGCTCATGCGATTCACACCTTTTTCCAAGAACGGGGTTTCGTCTATGTTCACACACCGGTCATCACCGGTTCCGATTGTGAAGGGGCGGGACAGATGTTCCGCGTTACGACACTCGATCCGCAGTCGCCTCCGCTCACCGAAGACGGGGCGGTTGACTTCTCGAAGGACTTCTTCGGCCGACAGACCAATCTGACGGTGTCAGGGCAACTCGCTGTCGAGAACTTTTGTCTGGCATTCCGCAATGTCTACACCTTCGGTCCGACCTTCCGCGCCGAAAATTCCAATACCCCGCGCCATGCCGCCGAGTTCTGGATGATAGAGCCGGAGATCGCGTTTGCGGGCCTTGCAGAGGATATGCAACTAGCCGAAGAGATGACCAAGTTCATGATCCGTTATGTGATCGAGAAGGCG
>CALITV010000072.1 GCA_938048925.1 uncultured bacterium
CGGAGAGCGGAAGCACCGCGCCCGAGGAGGTATCGCGCAGGAACAGTTGCTCGGCGTATGAAGGGGACGAAGAAGAAGGGGGCAGCGGCGGAGCGACCGCCGCCGGAGAGGGAGAAGATCCCGGCGGACGGTTTTTCGGTGCCGGTGCGGTGGCGCACGAAAAAAGAAGAGAAAAAAGAAAAAGGGACAAGAG
Source organism: uncultured bacterium (assembly GCA_938048925.1). Taxonomy (GTDB): domain Bacteria; phylum UBP6; class UBA1177; order UBA1177; family JAKLFG01; genus CALITV01. Next base: position 194 of record CALITV010000072.1, read on the forward strand.
CGCGAAGCGCATCAGAAGGTTTGTTCGCATTCCGGCATGAGACAAAGGCCGCCAGGGCCGCAGTAGAGCGAGGAGCACTGATAGTAAATCCCGCACGGTTCATCGAGGCGGCTGAAATAGGAGCATGTTCCCGAGAGCGGGTTGCAGTAGAATTGTTCCGAACATTGCACGGTACAGGGAGCGCCCTCACCGGACGGGAAAAAGCGACAGGTGGTGTAGTTCGATCCCTCCTTGGCACACTCGAGGCGCGAAAAGTAGTTGCACATCTTTACTTCGCTACAGTCGGCGCCGACCGTATTAGGTATCTCGAGCCCCTGACAGAGCGATTCCACGCAGTTGAGGCCAGTGAGGCACTCGTTCGGTTTCTCGCAACTCTTTCCGATGCCTTTTTTCTCGAAACAGATGCCGGCGAGGTCGCCTTCGGTTTTTTTGCAATAGAGGTAACTGAGGCAATGTTCGTCGGCAGTGCAGGGGTCGCCCTTCTCGCCGCGCGAGAGTCGGGAACAACCCGACGAGAGACAGGCGTATCCCGGCTCGCACCGGTCGAGATTCTCGTTGCACGGTTCGCCCTGACGACGGTAGAGGACACAGCGTCCCGGGCAAAAACCACCGGAGAGATTGCACCAGCCGCCGTCGCATTCCTCGTCTTGTGTACAGGCGTCGTTGATGATTTTCTTTCCTTTGAAAACGAGGGCGCATTCGGGAATATCGAGCAGGTGAACATCGAGAGGGTTGTAGGGCTGCATCCGGTCTATCGTCTCGAAACAGACCTCCGCTTGATCGGCGTCGAGGGAAATCCATCCTTTCGTTTCCGCTTGTCGGAGCAGGTACACCTTCTGCTTGAAGACAGTGTTGCGCCCCGCATGAAAGAATGGCCATGCGAACAGGCTGTCCATTATCGCTTTCGGACAGGTTCCTTTGTTCGCTGCGGTGATGATTCCGCTTGAGTAGCGGGCCGAACTATCGCAGAGGGTCGAAAGGTAGGTGTCGAAGAATTGATCAACCGGGATGGTGCGACCGTTCTTGCCGTCACCCCCGCATGCCGCACAGAGAGAGAAAAGCAGCGTCAATGTGGTCGCCGCACGGGAAAAGGCTTTCTCCATATACCGCCTCCATCAGAGAGTCTTCCATTTCACCGCCAACGGCAACCCGCAGACGGGACAGGCGAACACCGTTCCCCACAGCGAGTTCCCGCAGGCGCGACAGGCGAACATCCTATCGTGACGCCCGATCGCCGCCATGAGGTCCCGCATTTCGCCGGGCGGAGCTGCCTGTGCGGAAAGATAGTAGTATACCAAGGTATTTTTTTCAACTCGTTCGCGCTCGTGGGACGCAAGCGGCTTCTGGTCGTCGAAAAGGGCGAGGAACACCGCCGCCAGCGGCCCCGGAACGGTACGGAGGACCTCCGTTCCGCCGGGAAGATGGAGAAAAAGGTAACGGAGGGTCGTCTCTTCCTCGGGCCACCGGTCAACGCATGCAGAGGATAGGTCGGTCGCCCGCGGGATATCCCCGGCGCACAGAGCGGCGGCGGCGGAAAGAATCTTGCCGAGAGGCCGGTCTCCCTCGCGCCGCGCCGCCCGTTCGAGCCATTTTTGTGCCTCTTCCCCGTTTTGCTCGGCGAGAGCGTGCTCCGCCGCTTCGAGCATGATGCCCAACGAGCCTTCGTCCGGATCGGCGCCTGCGAGGCTGTTCATTTCGCGGCGGTGGAACAGGGCGTCCTCGAAGAGTCCTTTCCCGCGCTCGATTTCGTCGAGTTCGAGAAGCGTCTCGCGGCGCTTGGCGGCGGCGAGACTCTGCTTGAGCGCTGTGAGCGCCTTTTCGTCGTCGCCGAGTGCCCGATAGGCGCGCCCGAGGGAAAGAAGTATCTCTGCCCGTTCAAGTTCTGCGAGGGGGTTCCGATAGAGAAGCGTGCGGAGCAGGAATGTCGCCTTGAGAGGGCTTCCCTCGCGCCGAAGCATGTCGGCGATGAGGACGAAGGCTCTTGTCTCGTCGGGATACCGGCGGGCGACCCGCCGCAGCCATCGCAGAAGATCGCGGTAGTCGCCTTCGAGCATCCGTTCGATCGCCGGCAGGACCGATACCATGTCGAAACGGATCCGACGGTTCGTGCGGTGCTTTGCCCACAGTGCACGGAGAAAAAGAAGGAGCGCGGCGATACCTGCCGCCGCCGCCACGATCTCGCGGTGATAAGCGGCGAAGATGTCCATCAGGGGCGCTGTTCCGGAAGGGAGCCCGCCGCCGCTTCGAGCGTCGCGAGACGGTTCTGTGCTTTCGCAAGTTCCTTGAGGGTGGTCCGATGGTTCCAGTAGAGCCCGAGGAGTGCGAAGACGAAGAGAAACGAGGAAAGAGCGATGCCGATGAGGAACGACACGATCATGACCGACCAAAGCGGGGCGGCATCGAGCCTCGTTACCACCAGATCAACGGGAACCGGCTGGTTGTTCTTGAGCGCAAAGAGCAGTATCGCGATAAGCACCGTCGTAAAGAGTACCACGAAAAACACCTGACGAATCATGGTTGTCTCCCTTTTTCCTGCCACTGTGCCAAGAGCACCCTGAGCGGCTCGCCGCCCGTCCGCGGGGCGAGGAACCGCGCCACATATTTACCGATGATATCGAACTCCACGTTCACGGTGTCGCCGACCGACAGGGCGGTTCCGAAAGAGGTGCGCCTGAGCGTCTCCGGCACGAGCGACACCGTCACACGGTCGTCTTCCAACCGAGCGATCGTAAGGCTCACGCCGTTCACCGCGAGTGAGCCGTGCTCCACGAGGAGTTTTTTGAACTGGGGAGGCACATGGATGACCGCCTCGATGCCGTCGCCGATCTTCCGTGTCGCCGCGATACGCCCCACCGTGTCCACATGACCGGTGACGAGGTGACCGTCAAGCCGTCCTCCAAGGACGAGCGCCCGTTCGAGATTGACCGTCTGACCCGGCCGGTAGGAGGCGGCGCGGGTCTTTTTGACCGTTTCGGCCGACACGAAAAAGGTGAGATGCTTGGCGCTCTGTTCGGCGACGGTGAGACACACGCCGTCCACCGCGATGCTGTCGCCGCGCCGCACTTCGCTGCCGAAGGGGTTGACGATCGTCAGCGTTCGTTCAGCGCCCGATGCGGTAAGCCGTACGACCGTGGTCGTCTTTTCGACGATGCCGGTGAACATCGGATCGCCTTCTCCTGTGAGTGGTGCGAAGGTCACTATATCCGGCACGGTGCCTGTTTGCAAGTTCTCGCCTCCTTTTGCTTTTCTCCTTTTTTCTGTTATAGTGTGACATTAGCGAGGGAGGTAGCGCGATGGACCAGAAAGAGCGCCTTATCGAGACATTCGCGACATTTCCTTACGAACTCATCGATGTCGTACTTTCCAACAAATCGTTCATAGATATCAACCGTCTCTCCATCGAGACTTATGAAGAGGCGCACGACTACCTCAAGAATTACGGCTACGATCTCGACAACCCGTCTCATGCCGAGCAGGTCCGCTCGATCCTCAGCGAGGCGAAATCGTTCATCCAGACCTATCTGCTTGATGATCCCGAGGGGCTCACGCCGACGCTCGTGATGCCGCCCGCTATCATGTGGGAGGACGACGCACGCAACTTTCTCGTCATGGCCTCCGAGAAGACCCGCTCAATCACCCAGCGCTGGGCATGTGCGGTGCTCCGCGTTGCCCACACCATCACCCACGCCGAAAACGATCTGTCGAAATACTTCTTTCAGGGGATAAAGAAGCAGATATTCTCGCGGTTCATGGCGCACCTCCATGTCACCAACAAGAACGAGTACTATCTCGGGCGCGGACGCAATCAGATACGGCTCAAACTCTTCGAGATGAAGAGCGAGAAGACCAAAGAAAGCCTCATCATGAAACTTCTCCACAAGCGGGAAAATGTGACGGCCGATGTCTTCGACCGCGTCGGCGTGCGCATCGTGACCAACGATAAACTCGATGTTCTCCTCGTCCTCAAGTACCTCGCTGAGAACCATGTCGTCGCCTTTGCCAACATCAAGCCGTCGCGCACCCGCAACAACCTCATTGACATTGACCGTTTTCTCGAAGGCCTCGTGCGGTTCCGCGAAGAGAACATCTCGGGCTGGTCCGAGGAAGATGTGCGTGAGTTCTTCAAGCCCTATCTCGTCTTCGACCGGGAAAAGGCGCGGGAACAGGAAGACCTCATTCGGGAGAACAATCCCTACTCTTCGACCCAGTACACAAGTATTCAACTCACGGCACGGCAACTTATCACTATTCAGGACCCATTCAACATCAACATTTCCTACAAATTCTTCTTCCCCTTCGAGATACAGATACTCGATTACGACTCGTTCGTCGAGAGCCGCACCGGCCGTGCGAGCCACGACGAATACAAGAAGAACCAGATCATCTCGGTACGGCGGCGCGTGCTCGACAATGTGATACGCTACCATGCGCGGAAGAAGTGGCAGGAGGTCCATACTACCTGAGAGAAGGAATGATGACAAGATGGTGAATGGAACAAAACGAGAGATTTCGCTGTTATTAACGGTGCTCGTCGCGATGGTGGTATGCGGCGGCGCTGGAAAAGATACGAAACCGATAAAGGAGGGAGCGATGGAAAAGGGGTTGAACGGCAAGAAGATTCTCATGGTTGTGGCGCCGGAGCGGTTCCGTGACGAAGAGTATCAGGTTCCTTACGGCCATTTCACGAAGCGCGGCGCGCAGGTGACGGTTGCCAGCACGAAGAAAGGAACGGCGACCGGCATGTTCGGCGCGAAAGCCGAGGCGACGATGACGGTCGGCGAGGTGAAGGCCTCCGACTATGACGCCGTCATCTTCGTGGGCGGTGCCGGCGTACCGATCGTGCGCTCCGATGTCAAGGCAGTGGCGCTTGCAAAGGAGGCGAAGGAACGACCGGTCCTGGCGGCGATCTGCTGGGCGCCCACGATTCTCGCCAAGGCGGGTGTGCTCGTCGGCAGGAAAGCGACCGTCTGGAAAGGGGACGACGCCGAATACGGGACCACCACCGATAAGGTGCTCCAGAAACACGGCGCCTTCTTCACCGGCGACGAGGTCACCGTTGACGGCAATATCGTCACCGGCAACGGTCCCGCCGCCGCGCAGAAGTTCGCCGAGGCGGTGGAAAAAATACTCTCACGCTGATTTCTGACGCATATTTCCTCTGAAAAATTTCTTCTTTCGTTGCTTTCTTCGAGTGCACTACTATAATTCTTTTTGGCAGATCATTGTCTCGATAAAGGAGATTCCGATGACCGACGAACTCAAGCGCGACAAAGACGATGTTATTTATAAGTTTCTCCGCAAGTCGCCACGGGTTGACGCCGAACTCGAAGTCTCGTTCGAAGTGAGCGAGGGAGGCCCGCACAATTTCTACACCGGCATCACGCAGGATATCTCGCAGGGGGGGGTCTTTCTTGCCACCCACCGCATCCTTCCCATTGGGTCGAAACTGCGGCTCACCTTCACGCTTCAGGGGCGCGAGATAACGGCCGAGGCCGAGGTGGTGTGGACCCGTCCGCGCGAGGCGGCGGGGCCCGGGGTAGAGCCGGGTATGGGGATGCGTTTCGTGAATATCTCGAAAGAGGACGAGGCGTTCATCGCTGCCTATGTGGCCGAGCGGGAGACCATCTACTACGACGGCGATCAGTAACCCGTGATTCCGTGATTATAGCAAAAGGCGCGGTCCGTGGAACGACTCACCACACGCTACATCGCATGGGTGTCGCACCGCGCCGGGATGTTCACCCTTCTCTTTGCGATCATTCTCGCCGCGGAGATCGGTTTTCTCTCCGGGCACTTTCGTCTTGACACCGATCTCAAGGCGCTCTTCAGCGGCGGCAACGAGACGGTGCGCGACCTCGAGTATCTCGAGAGTCGTATTGGTACCTCGTCGAATGTGCAGGTCGTCGTCCGATCCGACAGTTTCGAGAACAATGTTCGGTTCCTTTCCGACCTGCGCGACCGCGTTTCGGACGATAAGCGCGTCCGCTTCGTTGAACTCGAACGGGACATCGCATATCTCGAGGAGCGGGCACTCCTCCTTGTGCCTCTCGGCGAACTCGAGGAGGCGGAACAGAAGGTCAAAGAAGTGATTGGGAGAGAGATCGAGCGGGGGCTTTCTCTCGACGCGAAAGACGCCGACGCCGCTTCCCCGGAAAAAGGGCTCGAGGCGGAACTCGACCGTATCGTTGAGCGGATAGAGGCAAGCAAGAAACGCTACGACATATCGAGATACTTCACCGCCGACGGGGGCCGTTATGTCGAGATGAAGGTGCGTCCCGCTGGCAGGGACACCGATCTTTCGACGATCCGGGAGATGATCTCGTTCCTCGACGGCGAGGTCGCCGCGTTGCGGCCGGAGCGCTACGGCGTGGAAGTCGAGGTCGGCGGCTACTACCGCCACCGTATCCGAGAGGTCGAGGAGATACGCGGCAACATCGTCGAGACGATAGGGCTGTGTGTCGTGTTGCTCGTCGCGCTCATGGTGTTCCTCTTCCGCACGCTCCGTGCCGTGATCGTGATCTTTTTTCCCTTGTCGCTCGGGGTGGTCAGCGGCATCGTCGCGGTGCAGTATCTCGTGGGGGAGTTCAACCTCATCTCTGCTTTTTCCTTTGCGATGCTCTATGGCCTCGGTATAGACTACGCTATACACACCTTCAGTCGCTATCTGGAACTCAAGATGAATGGTCTCCCGCCCGCCGAGGCGATGAGCGAGGCGGTCAGGAGACTCTTGCGTCCGCTCGTCTCGAGCACGCTGACGACCGCCGCCGCCTTCTTCACCCTCTTCTTCATCGAATTCCGCGGGTTCTCCGACTTCGGCCTCGTCGCGGGGGTCGGGGTGATCTGTGCGCTCTGTATGACGGTGCTCGTGTTGCCGCCGCTCGTGTTGTTCCTCGAACGCCTCCGTCCGATCCCGGTGCGTTTGCGGGACACCGGTTTCATCAGCCGGATGTTCCGGTCGCTCCGCGATCGCCGGTGGGTCGTCCCGCTTCCGATGCTTGTCACGGTGCTCGGAGCGGTGTCGCTCTTCTTCGTGCGGTTCGAATACAATCTCGACAACCTTTCGTTCAAACGCAAATACGACCCGCAGAGTATCGTGAACCAGTACACCGAGATTCTCAGGAGCGAGAACAAAGATACCCTGTCGGTGAGCATGCCGTCGTTCTACCTCACCGACTCGAAAGAGGAGGCACGCGCCGTCGCCGAGCGGCTCTATCGAATGAAGGAAGAGGACAAGACCTCCATCCATATCCGCGGCATCTTTGCGCTGTCCAATTTCGTGCCTTCCGATCAGGAAGAGAAATTGAGCGTCATCGCCCGCATACGCCGTCTTGTCGAAAGGAAGAAGGAACTCCTTCCCGATGCCGCGAAAGATCGCCTCGAACGGGAGATCATGCCGCTTCTGCGGATCTCCGAGCCGATCGTCGAAGAGAATCTTCCCGGCTGGATACGCGACAAGTTGGCCGAGCGTGACGGGAGCGTCGGAAAGTTCGTTATGGTGATGCTCACCGGCAACAAGGCGGACATCAACCGCGTGCTCGACATCAAACAGGAGTTCGGCGCGGTGCAAGGCAAAGAGCGTTCACACAAACTCTACGGTAGTTACCTGCTGCTCGCCGACATCAAGGGTGTTCTGCAGAAGGAAGCGCCGCTTGCGGTCTTTCTCGCCTTCTCGGCGGTCTTCTTTCTGCTTCTTGTAACCTTCCGGTCGTTGAAGGCGGCGATTGTCGTCTATCTGCCCCTCATCGCCGGCATACTGTGGATGTGCGGGATCATAGCGCTCTTCGGCATCAAGATAAACCTCTTCAACATGGTGATCCTCCCCACCATCATCGGCATCGGCATTGACGCCTCG
>CALITV010000073.1 GCA_938048925.1 uncultured bacterium
ACGAGGACCAGATTTTCCTGCGCCCCGATTCTCTTCACTCTGCCGGCAGCACCGGCGCGTCCCGCCTCCGGTTCCCGTTTGACGAAGAAAGAAACCCTGATTCCAGCCTCCGCCTCCTCCCACGGCAATTCGTAGAGATCGCTCAGGTGAAAGAAAAACTCCCGCCCGTCATCGCCTTTGACGAAACCGTATCCCTTTTCTCGGACTACTTTACAGATCTCCCCGGTAAGCGCCTCGCCCACCGGCTCGTACGCCGGCGTCTCGTTCGCCGTGCCGTCGCGTCGGAAGATGCCCGCATCGTCGCCGTTCCACGAACGTTGTTGCCCTGCGAAGCGCCGACGGCAGTCATCGCAATAGAAGGGGCGTCCTTTGCGCGGCGGGAAATCGCTCCACACTTTACGGTCCCCCTGATGCAGCGGCGACTGGCACTCGGCAACATAGCGCTCCGAACGAGAGCCGATCTGCGGAACGATGTCGGAAAGCCATATTATATCGGCGTCTCGAAGCGGCTCCGCCGATGGTTCGAGGTACACCGCGTCACAGCGCGCCCCTTCACTGGCCAACACCACGCGTTTTCCGAAGCGTCGCACCTGACGGAGCGCCGGCGCGAGATCGGCGTTGCCGGTAACCACCACCGCAATGTCGTAGCAATGCGGCAGAGCGGCATACCCGCAGAGCGAGGCGGCAAACGCGGCGCAGGTCTCCCCCCGCGTCATACCGACGACCGCCTCCCCGTAAAAGTGCCGGCCGAGCGTCTTGAGGAACGCTCCCGCTTCCCCGTCGCCGATCGTACGAAACACGAAAATTCTCACCACATCGCTCCGATCGGTGCGCAGGAAGAAGGCCGCCTCTTCCCCGAGCGCTTTCGCAAGGCGACGACGATCCATCACCCCTTCTTCGGAAGGAAGCGATAATGTCTCGGAAACACTTTCGAGCCAATCTTCATCGAGAAACACCATTACACGAACCATTTTCAACTCCTTTTTTCAGCCCTTGTCGGTCTCGGTGGAGGATATGTTAGCAAACACCGGCCGGTTTTCAAAGAAAAATCAGGGGAACACTGCCGCCGGAAGCCATCAATCCGCGGCATCCATCCTCATTTCGGATATACCGGGCTCGTCGAAATCGGTGTGGTCCCCATCCCCGACGATGGTTTTCAGCATTGCACTCACTTTATCGTTGATATCGAGATCGCCGTCATAGAATTGCGTGAGGATGGGTATGCCCAAGACATCCTTCAGTTCAAGGAACAACGAACTGGTAATGGTTCCCGGCATACAACCGAACGGTGCGGTGTTCACCACCATCCGCGCCCCCTGCCGCGCAAAGAGAATGGTGCGTCCTACCGTAAGTATCGCCTCGCCGGAGAAATCGAGCGGCAGATAGCGGCTTCCTGCGGCAATGACTTCCTGCATTGACGGCTCATGCCTATCGGCGAGAAGGCGCTCCGCCGTGCGGTAATAACTTTTCTCGATCTGGCGGAAATAAAGGTTCTTGATGAGCGATTCTCCTTGCCCGAAGAGTGAAAGACCTTGTTGTTTCGCCATATAGTGTTGCAGGTAGATCGTGTAGGATATCCACTCGTGAACGGGCGCGAGCCATGCCTCGCCGCCGCTCCGTTCGATGACGCGGATAAGGTCACCGTTGGCAAATCGGTTACACCGGACATAGATCTCGCCGACGATACCGACGAGCGGACGCTGTTCGTGCGACCGTGGAATGCCGGCAAAGTCCTCGACCACCATCGGCAAGGAATGGCGCAAATCGCGTCCCGCCTCGAGTTCTTTTTCCAGAAGGCGCAGGCTTTTCTCGAACAACTCATCGGTATCGCCGGCCGTTATCTCGTACGGGCGTATCTTGGTCGCAAGTTTTACCAAGATGTCGCCGGCGAGAAGCCCATGCATCATCATGCGGCGGGTTTCCTCGTCAATACCTTGATAACTGTTGAGGCTTGAAGGCGCGAGTATCTCCATCGCGTCGAGCCCGGCATTCCAAAACGCCTTTCGCTCGAGCAGGTTGTATTGACCGAACCGACACGGCCCCTCGGCGGTCGGCATGAACAGAATGTGGTCATGGCCGTTTCCCCCTTTCAAGGCCTTCTTCACCATGGCACCGAGCGTCAGCGTCATGGGAAGACACTCGCAGCCGCGCGAGTGACGCTTCCCCAAGAAGAGATCTTCTTCGTCCTCGGGCTGAAGCGCCTGCGATTCGATACCGGCCGCTCGGAACGCGGCGGCGAACAGGCGCGAGGTCGCTTCGTGCATCGGCGGTATCCAGAGCGTCCCTTTTGAAAGGTCCACTCTCCGGCTCGCGGTGAAGATATCGGGCATGGTGGGGCGCCCGGCGTGCTTCATGGTGCGGCGGCGTTTCTCGAACGAATGGACGACATCCATGAAGGCCTCGACGCGGGTGCGGTAGCCACCGTCCGAGTCGTGTTCGTCGAATTCGAGGATGAGCATCGGCTTGCCCTTCATCTCCTCTTCGACATAACTGAGAAGAAACGAGTCGGGTCCGCAATTGAAGTTCGAGAGATAGATGAGATACAATCCGTCGGTCGCGCGCACCCGTTTGGCCGCCGCGATTATCTTCTGGCCGTAGTTCCAGAAGACATTGAAATAGTTCGTGTCGGCAAGGCCCGCGATATCGAGTTCGAGCGCGTCTATCGGCACGACATCGTATCCCATCGCTGCGATCGCCTCGGGAATGCCGAGGTTGACGCCGCGGTCATGTATGTTGTAGGGACGGCCGACGATGACGAAAACCGGCTTGTCTCGCGCGAGTCGTTCGGCGATGGTCCGTTCGCCCTCTCGCCGGATCTCAGCGGAAACTGCATCCCACGCCGCCCGGGCCGCTACGAACGCCTTTTCGACCTCCTTTCGTTTCACCGGTATCTCTTCGGCAACGGCCTCATGGATCATGCGGGCGATCCGTTCGGGCGGCAGGCGCAGGTCGATGACCGGTGTCATGAACCGGAGACCGCCGCGGCCGCTCCGTTCGGCAAACGAGCGGATCACCGACGGACTGCTCTCGACATAGGGGCAGAAGAAACTGAAGGCGGTTGACATCTGTTGTTTCTCGCTGATGTAGTAAGGATGAAATACGAGCGCGTTCTGAGAGAAGAGCGTCACCGCGTGGCCGATCGCGACCTTCGCCGGATAACAGAAGTCTCCGGTCGCGAGCCGCGCCGCCTCGGCGCGCACTGCGGCGGTCGTATGGGGCGCCGACAGGCGCGCTTCGTAGCCGAGCAGGGCGAAGAATCTGCGCCAGAGCGGGTAATAGGTGTGATTCGCGAGTGTGTGCGGTATGTGCACGACGCCTTTCGTTTCTCCCGGTTCTTCCTCTTCGGCCTTTCGATAGAAAAGAGTGTTGCGCCGCCGGAACGCCTCATACTGCGGCAGGTCGCGGCGCCGCTCTTCCCCCGGTTCGCGGCCGCACATGTGACCCCATGAGGCACGAACGCCGTCGCCGCGCGTCACCGTGTTGATGCGGCAGTAGTTGAGGCACAGACGGCAGGTCTCGCTGCCGGTCGTCACTCCGAGGGTCGGCGCCTTCTCTCCCACGAACCGCGTCGCCGTCCCTTTCTCACGCACCGCGTCGAGCGCAATGAGCGCCGCGCCGATGGAGCCCATCACATGGCAGAAGGGCGACACGACCACCTCGACGCCGAGAAGATTCTCCAAGGCCGCGACGAGACCTTTGTTCCGCGCTGTCGCCCCTTGGAAATGGACCCGCGTCCGGCTCACCGCACGGTTCCCCACCACCTTCGTGAGATAGTTCTGTATCACCGAATAAAGCACCGCCGCGAGCGCCTCCTGCTTGGTGTACCCTTGCTTCAGGATCGCGCGGAGGTCCTGCTCCATGAACACCGTGCACCGGTCGCTCGTCACCGGCGGCGCAACGTGTTCGGTCACCTTCCCGATGCGATCGAGGTCGTACCCGAGTTTCCGCGCCTGCTCCTCCACAAAACTGCCGGTCCCCGCCGCGCAGACATAGTTCATGTTCACATCGCAAACCAGCCCGTCCTCGAGCCGTATGTACTTCGAATCCTGTCCCCCGATCTCGAAGACCGTCTCCACCGATGGATCGAAGAACGCGGCGCCGGTCCCGTGCGCCGTTATCTCGTTCACGATTGTGTCGGCCCCGAATACCTCGCCCACCAGTTTCCGCCCGCTCCCCGTCGTCCCGAAGGCCGCGATACGTACTGCACGACCGCCGAACAGCCGGTAGAACCCGGCGAAGATACGCCGCGCCGCCTCGATGGGATCGCCCGCCGTCTTCCGGTAGAGGTCGAGCAGCGGCCGTCGTGTCGCCGCGTCGAGCGCCACGAGTTTCGTCGAGGTCGAACCAATGTCGAGTCCGAGCGCAACCGACTCGACACCGTCGAGCGCCTCGTGGAGGCGTGCCTCGTTCCCCTCCGCGTCAATGTGAGGAGCCGCGAATGTTGGATAGGTGCTCTTGTGCAGAGTAAGCGACGGCATCTTCTTCGTGTAGCGGTCGAGCCCTTTCGCCGTGAGATCAATGTCCCGCTTCGCCATACCCGGCACCTGCGCCGCCCCCATCGCAATAAAACCGGCGGGATCCTTCGGAATCGTCCACTCGACCCGCGGATAGAGACGCCGAAGCCACTTCACTACCTCGGCGTTCAAGGCAACCCCGCCAATGAACACTATCTTCCCATACACCTCCTCGCCGCGGAAGAGCGTATTCATTGCCGAAACCGCAAGCGCCCGACACAATCCGGCCCACATCTCCTCGCGGCTCCGCCCTTCCTGCTGGTGATGAATGAGATCGCTCTTGGCGAATACCGTGCACCGCGACGCCACCGTCGGCGGCTCTTCAACCGACATCTCTCCGATTGCCTCGATATCTATCCCCAACCGCTCCGCCTGCTCCTCAAGGAACAGCCCCGTACCCGCCGCACACAAGGCATTCTGCGCGATGTCCGCTATCTTCCCGTCACGGAACGAATAGAGCGTCAGCGACGACCCGCCGATGTCCAGCACCCGCAGAAAACCGCTGCGCCCGACACCGAGACGCTCGAGTCCCTTCGATACGGCCCGGCTCTCTTCTACCACTTCTCCTCCCGCAGCCGCGCAAAACTCCTTCGCTCCTTTACCCGTGAACGAAAAGCGGCTCTCCTCAACGCACGCGCCGATGAACGCCGTGATCCTCTCGAATATCCTGCCACCATGACGGACTCGTTCCGCCACCCTCCCCGAAGAAAGATCGTGAATCGTCAGAAAGGTCGTGCCGATGTCGATGCCGTAGTTGCGCATGCCCGTCACCCGAGAGCATTTGGGAAGAGTAATAACATTGTACAATAAAAACAAACGGTTGCAACTGTTTCAGGCGTGCGGTTCCGCACCACCAAAAGGGCGAGGGGGAAAGGATGGTTAGCGAAGAAGAACCTGTTATCACGAAATAAACTGTTCGGTAACGCACGGTTGTTCAAAGGAAGGAAACCGAGTTACCTCACAGTAAGGAGGGAGGCGAAAATGTTCGTGCCGAACACTATCCCACCAGTTTCCTGATTCCTTCGATGATTCGCGGTTCGTCGGCGTCGGCCGCGGCAAAGGCGTCGAGTTTGATGAGTTTGGGCTTCTGCTTGAGAAAACTGGCCCGCTCAATAGTCCGCTCGACCGTCGTCTCGGTATCGGCACCACTCTTGGCGACCGTTATGCCGATGCGGTTCGCGAAGGAGAGTGTCTTTTCTATCGCTTCGGTGAGTTCTTTCCCGGAGCTGTCCCAATCATCGCCGTCGGTCCCATAAAAAACATAGATGTTGTAGTCCACGGCAAGTCGTTCGGTCTCGACGATCTTGTTCACCAGCTCGAAGGCCGGAGCACACCGGGTGCCGCCCGAAACACTCGATTTATAGTAGGTGTAGAAATCGGGGACCTCCTTCGCCTCGGTGTCGTGGAGAATGAAGCGGGGGATGACATTGTTTTGATACTGGTACATGAGCCACGCGTAGAGGAGCAGATGCTGGAGACTCACCACCTCGGTCGGGCGCCCTTCCATCGAGCCGGAATAGTCACGCAGAAAGAAGACGACCGCCTGCGTTTCGAAATCCTTTTCGGGCGACAGGATGCGATAGACCTGCTCACGCGGCCCAACCACGAGATCCTCTGGGTTCACCTGCTCACCGGGAATGATGGTGCCGAGTTGAATATTCGTCTCGACGATGCGGCGTATGGTCGCCTTCTTGTCGAGCAGTTGTCCGAAACCGCGGTTGCGGTCGGTGAGGTCGTAGGTGTACTTGTTGAAGGCACGTCGTTTTCCTTTGTCCTTGAGATTGGGCAGGTGAAACTTCTCGGTGAGCACCTTGCCGAGATCATACGCCTCGCTGGTAAGGTCGTGTTCGCCCCCCTCTCCCTTCCCTGCACCACTTCCTTCGCCTTCCTGCGGCTCGGCGGGCGCCTCGCCGAGGACATCGCCCTCTTTCCCATCACCCGAACCGCCGGTCGGACTCCCCTCGCCGTCCTCGGTCACCGAGTCGTCGTGGTAGAACTTCGGCTCGGTCGTCGTCGGGACCACGACGACCTGCGCCTTCTTGCCCGGAAGCGGTTTGGTGAGACGCCCCAGCCGGATCCGGCGCGGAAAGCCGTCGGCCTCGCGTTGTTTATCGTGCTCGAGCAGTTCGTCGAGCGTTTTCAGGAACAGCGACAGCATGGTATTTCATCAACTCGCATCATCCTGAGTGCAGAAATACTCGATGGTCTTCTGGGCACAGGTGGGGCAGTAGCCGAGTTTACCGGTCATCGTCGCGATCATGCGATTGTAGAGTTTTTGGTTCTCTTCGTTGGTGCGGTTGGCGAGCGCACCGACGAGCGACCCGGCTCCGGCGATGTCGGACTTGAGCCGCACATCGGTTACCGCCTTCACGAGGTCGTTGTTGTCCATGAAGTTGTAGTTGGGGTCCTTGATGATCTTTTGGCCGTAGATCTTTGCGATGGTGGTGCGATAAGACTGTTTCTGCTCCTTGGTCTTGAGTCCCATCCGCTCTTCGACGCTGTTGATGAAGGTTTCATCTATTTTGAGTGATACGAGTTTGCCGGTTTGCGGGTCGCGATAGGTCCACAGTTTATCGGGGCCGAGATTTTTCGCATCGATACCGATGATCATGTTGACATAGTTCATGACATCGCGCTCGACCGCGTTCGGCTCGTCCATGTAGGCGTTGAAAACGGCGGTCATCACCTGTTCGCGATAGAGACTGCGCGCGATTTTGAGGTCTTCGAAGTACTTCGTCCGATCGTTGGCGTCCTGCACATAGTCGAGGATGACGCTTTCGAGCGCCTTGAAGGCGTCGCCGGCATACATGCACCGGCCCTCCTGCGTTTCAGAGCGCTCGAGAAGCACCTGTATCGCACGGCCGAGATTGCGGTGTCCCAAGCCTTTTTGCCCGAAGCGCTTGGTGATATCGGGGTCGGTGTTGAGTTCGGCGATCACCTCGGCAAGCGTCTTGAGGGATTTTTCGCCCGCCACCTCGCCGGCGGCGAGTTTCATCATCTCGACCGGTGTCAGTTTGTCGGAGCGCGGCATGCGCGAGAGAATGACCGATGCCGACAGCGTGTAGTTGAGGTTCGGATCGATGTGGAGCTCCTGACCGGTGAAGGTGGTCTTCTCGATGCTGCCGATAGCAAACGAGGAGAGTTCCTTCTGCAATTTGAAGTTGGTGTTGTGCGACATGTAGCAGAGACGGCAACGGTCCACGATGGGTGCCTGCTCTTTCTCTTCGAGAAAACGGGCGAACTCGGCGTTGTTCGAGGTCGCGATGATGAGCGTATCCAGCGGCCACTTGAATCCTTCGATGTCTATGGTGCGGTTCTGAATCACGCCGAGGTATATCTGCACAAGATCGCGCTTGTTTTTGAATATCTCATCAGCAAAGTGGATGCCGCCGCCTGCTACCCGCGCCAACGCACCGCGCCGCAAATCGAACCGGTAGGGATTGTCGGGATTGGCAAGGTGAAGGAGCCGGGTTATCGCCTCTTCACCGAGGAGGTCAACCGCCGATGAGGTGATTTTGTCTTTCGCGGCATATTTCCCGGTGATGACGCCGCGCGACTCGCTCACCGGCACCGGCACAACCTCAACGAAAGAAAGCATCCGGTCAAGATCGCCGTCACAGTATTCGCGAATCTGATTCCAAACATAGTAACTACAGGCGCCGAGCGGTCGGTAGTTCTTCCAGAAGGTTGCTATCTGTTTATCGTTTGCCCCCTGCCGGGCAAGGAAGTCCTGATTCTTCTCCTTTTCTTCGAAGAGATTCATGAGGAGGATCATCGGGTCCTCGAAGGTCTGCGACTCGATGCGCTCGATTTTGCCGTACCCTCCTATTTTGTCGAGACCGACAAAGCGAAAGGTGTAACGCCGATTCTCCGGATTCATGAGAAACTGACGGTAGAGCCCCGAAAGGTAATCTACGAAGAAGGTCTTACCGTTGCCCGGCTCGCCAATGAGGACGAAGGCCATCTCGGCCGACGAACCCCCTTCAGCGGCGTCCTTTACGAACGAAACGAAGGAATTTATCTCGTCGAACATCCCGATGATGTGCTTTTTCCCTTCGCGAAAGACCTTGAAATCATAGGTGGGACGGCCATTGACCGTCACCTTCTCTATCTTCGCGGAATCGCCGAGGATCATGCGGGACACCGACTGAAAGACATTCTCGAACCGCCGATCACCGGCAAGGACCGCGCTGAGGTGTTGCAAGAGAGGGGCGTTCGAGGAAGTCGTGTTCATTTCTTTTCTCTTGGCCATGGGCTTTTCCTCCGTGCTCGTGTCGAAATCTTTCTGTTGCGACGAAACCATCGTAAAGATTCGTCAGGATGAAGTCAAGAAGAATAGAAGCGAGTCGCGCGTGCGATAATTGCTTTTCCTGATCAATGTGACTAAAATAACGCTGATAACCGAATCCTTGTTTTGAGGAGGCGACAATGAACTTCGGGCGTATGGTGTTTTTTGTGCTGTCTTTCGTGCTGCTCTTCTCCTGCGGCAACGGTTCGAAGAAGACAGAAAGTGACCAAACGGTGCTTCCCGACACGGCGGTCACCGACGATGTCGGCACCGACACGACAACGATCTCTGACGAAGCGGTCACCGACACGACGATCGTTGACGAGACCGTCACCGACACCGAACTACCCGATGAGACGGTCACTGACGATGTTCCCAACGACGGCGAGTTGCTGGATAACGAGCCGTACGACGGGGAGGTGCCCGACGACACAGGCCCCTATTTCAACGGCCGGTGGGCGATGCTCAACTTCACCACCTCGAATGTCACAACCACCATCCCGCTTCTCGGCGAACAACAGAGTGTTTCGACTACCGCAGCCTACGGGCTTGTCGAAATGAGCGATAACGGTAACGGCACAGTGAGCGCAACGGGAGTGACTTGCGACATAAAAATAGACAGTGGGTCGAGTTTGATTGAGATCATCATCGGTGACAACTATATCGCCCATCTCAAGCCGACCGACTGGGTGTTCACCCTTGGAATGGGACGGACTGGAGATACGGTGACGGCAACGGATATTCTCACGCTCAACGGGGTCCAGAATCTCGTAAACCCGATGACCGACCCGCTTCCGACCGACAAGACCGACCCCCGCGTCTACGACCAAGATGAAGATGGGCATCCCGGTATGACGGTTGACTGCATCGGCCACATTCCGATGGTCTTCAACGGTCCCGGAACTATGTACACCATTCAGCGTACTATCGTAGATATGTTTGGCGAGATGCAGGAAGACGGCGATACGATCGCGGGATCGCTCGTCTGGGAAAGCGAACAGGTTGTCCTCGAGGCATCGAACAGCGCGCTCATGAGCGAGAAGACCATAGAACCGGATCTGGGGCAAAGTTGGTTTATGATGGTGCGCATTCCCCCCGAATGGA
>CALITV010000074.1 GCA_938048925.1 uncultured bacterium
GAGATCACCGAACTGCTCAATCGTTCGACCGCCACTACCGCCGAACGGTCGAGCGAAACCTACAGCCGCATAGACCTCGTCTCTTCGACGCTCAGCGAGATATCGAGCAAACTCAACGAGACGGGGAAACAGGTCGTGGCAATGAACGACATCGTCACCAAAATCGCCGCGAAGGCCGATGAAAGTTCGGCAGTCCTCACGCAGGCGGTGCGCGCAATGGATCTCATTGCGAGTTCGGCGGATGAAATCCGCAACATCACCGAGGTGGTGAACGAAATTGCTTTCAAAACTAATCTGCTTTCGCTCAATGCCGCGATCGAGGCGGCACGCGCCGGTGAGGCCGGGAAAGGGTTCGCGGTCGTCGCCGATTCGGTGCGCGAACTTTCGAACCAGACCGCCGGCTCGCTCAACTCGATCCGGGCACTCGTGAACGCGACCGGCGACAAGGTCGCTTCGGGCAAGTCATCGGTTGACGACAGCGCCCGGTTCATCAGCGAGGTCATCAACGAGTTCAAAGGCATATCGGAGCGGATGTCCCGTATCAACACGGTGATAGAACGACATGTGGGCGAGGTCGAACGCATTGATGTCTCTCTCGTCGAGATACGCCGTCTCACGCAGGAGAACACCGTGCTCGTCGAAGAGGTGCACCGCGCCGCCCAGCAACTGAAAGACGAAACGGCGCAACTGGTGCGCGAAGTGACCAAGATACAGAACCTGTAATCATAAACGAGGAGGTGCTTATGACTCGCACTGCGATCCTTTTTCCCGCGTTAGCGGCGCTCTTTCTGCTTTCTTGCGCAACGAGCGGCGGCGCTCCGTCGGCAGGGGCTGGCAAACTTCTCGAGACGAATCCGCCGTCGAAGCCGGAGTGGCTCTCTATAACCGGCTATGCCCGCAAGGGCGGCGAGTGGTATTTCGTCGGGGAGTCGTCGAGGTCGCGCACCGAAGAGGACGCCCGCAACAAGGCGATTCTCAACGGTCTTTCCCAGATATCGCACCAGTTCGGCGTGAAAGTCTCCAGCGAACTCATCTCGCAGGAGCGGGAGGCGAACGGCGTTTACTCCTATGACATCGGCGTCAAGAACAAACTGACCGGCGCCCCGATACGCATCAGGGACTACAAACTCGAAAGCGCTTACATCGAAAAATGGGATCGCGGCGATATCGAGTTCGACGCGAAGGTGCTCATTCGGGTTCCCGACGAGGAGATCGCCCGTATCCGCAAAGAAATAGATGCGCTCTGCGCATGGGCGGTCATTGCGTCGAGTGGCGATCTGGCCGGAGATGCGATGCGGCTCGCGAAGGAGTTCGCGCAGGTCAAGAAGATAAACCTCAAGCCGGACGCCGATCCGGTGAACGGACACTACACTGCCGAAACGCTCGCTCAGAAGGCGCCCGATGCCGCCTTTTTCCTCGTGATAAAGATAAAGTCGGAAACGCCGAAGAATGTCGATGGCGAGTGGTATGCCACCGTCGCGGTCGAGGTGGAATATCTTTCGCTCACCGAGAACAAGGTCGTGCGCGCTTACAGCGGATCGGCGCGCGGCGCCGCCTACAGCGACAAGGAGGCGGTAAGGAACGCTTTTCTCAAAGCGTTCGACGAGATCATGACCCAGTGACCCGCTGTTGACTTTTTCCCGACGGCGCCTAAAAAGATGTTCAGTGGAGAATTGACGGAGAGTGCCCATGTACAATGTTTTCAAGAGCGGCCTTTTGATGGTCGCGATGTTCGCGATTTTCATCTTCTTCGGGTATCTGCTCGGTGGTCCCGACGGCGCGACAATGTTCTTTTTTATCGCGCTCGTGATAAACTTCGTTTCCTATTTCTTCGCACACAAAATCGTCATTGCCATGTATCGTGCCGTGCCCGCCGATCCCCTGCGCTACCGGCGCCTCTATGAAATACTCGACGATCTTTCGGCGCGCGCCGGGCTCCCGCATCCGCCGGCCCTCTACATCGTGCCGATGGCAGCGCCGAACGCCTTCGCGACGGGGCGATCGCCCGCCACGGCAATCGTCGCGGTGACCGAGGGGCTCCTTGCCCGGATGAGTGAACAGGAAATCGCCGCGGTCATCGGACATGAACTCGGCCATATCAAGCACTGGGATATGCTCGTTCAGACCATTGTTGCGGCGATGGCGGGCGCTATCATGTGGCTTGCCAACATCGCCAAATGGGGCGCCCTACTCGGAGGTCGCGACGACCGCGAAGGCGGCGGTAGCCTCTTCGGTGTTCTTGCGGTAGCCATAGTTGCCCCGATCGCCGCGCTTCTCGTGCAACTGGCGATATCGCGGTCACGCGAGTATATGGCCGACGATTTCTCGGCGAAACTCATGGGAAGCGGGCTTCCTCTCTCCAATGCGCTGATCCGTCTCCACGAAGATGCCCGCCTGATACCCACCGAGGTCGCTCCGGCGACGGCCCATCTCTTCATCACCCCTGCTGGCATCGGAAGAGGGCTGCTTACCCTCTTTTCCACTCACCCGTCACTCGAAGCCCGGCTCGAGAACCTCAAGAAGTTCGCCTAATCTTCCAAAAGCAGCGCCCCGATAACCCCCGATCGTTTTCCGAGTTTCGCTCTGACCACCTTCACCTTGTCGCTTTCGCTGAAGGCATGGGCGCGGATCTGTCCGCGAAGCGGCGCAAGGAACAGAGCGCCAAGATGAGAAAGACCACCGCCAACGACGATAATGTCGGGGTCGAGGAGCGTTGCGATATTGGCGAGCCAGACGCCGATGGTCCGCGTCAGATGATCGAGTGCCGCTTTTCCTCGCGCATCGTTTGATCTCACGAGATCCGGAATTTGCTCCGGCGCGATGCCAAAAAGCCGTTCTACGGCCGGGCCGGCGGCCATTTGCTCAAAGACAGTGCCGTCGGGGAACCGCGTCTGACCTATTTCGCCCGCGACCCCATGCGCCCCGTGATAGACATCTCCACGCTGGATGAACGCCCCGCCGATACCGGTCGAAACGGTGACATAGAAGACCCGCTCGAATCCCTTCCCGGCACCGACAATCGCTTCGGCGAGGCCTGCCGTTCGCGCATCGTTCTCCACCGAGACTTTGCACTCGAAGCGCTTCTCGAGCCATTGGCGCACCGGCACCCTCTTCCACGAGGGGATGTTGGGACACACGCGCACCGTGCCGGTCCCATAGTCAACCGGCCCGGGAACGCCGATGCCGATGTGCCAGCTATGTCCCGGCTCGATACCCGCCGTTTCGCATACCATGACAACCGAACGGCAGATGTTCCCGAACACCCGGCGCCGTGATGCGCCCGCCTCCGTGGGGATTCGCGCCTCCGCGATAATGTTCGGGATTCCGTTCCTCCCGACCGCGGCGACGGCGGTGTGTATCTTGGTGCCGCCGACGTCTATGCCGACCCGATACCGTTCTTTTCTCATAGACCACTCCGTTTTCGTTCGTGCCGCGCTCCAGTGTAACAGAGCCTCGTTCCTTTTTCCAGATACGGAACAAAAATGTTGACAACTTCACGAAATGGGCTATAGAACACCCTGTTTTCACCGGACTCCGGAGGATGTGTCATGTTCAAGGCCTTCGCGGTGTTGCAACTCATTATCTCGGTGCTCCTCGTCACCGTCATCCTCATGCAGGAGGGAAAACGGGGCATGGGCGCGATATTCGGCGGCTCGTCGAGTTCCATCTTCGGGGCCCGCGGCGCCGCGAGTCT
>CALITV010000075.1 GCA_938048925.1 uncultured bacterium
CGGAGGGAATCCTGAATGGTCGGCAGATCGGGAACGACGAACGAGGCCTTCATCCACCCGAGGTGGTAGAGAAAAAAGCCCGGGGGAAAAAGAACAACGATAGCGGCGGCGAGCCATACCAGATCACGCCAGCCGGTTCGCGGAAGAGCGATCCGAGCGAGGAGATCGCCGGGGCGCGCCGCAACGAACGGCAACAAAAGAAGGACGAGCGGAAAGAAAAAGTGGCGGTACTCGAAACGAGCAAGATTCATGACGAGCGCCGTGCCGGTCATTGCAAGATACAACAAAATCGCGTTTATTTGCATCGTTCCGTCGTTTGACTACGATATCTTTCTGTTATCGTAGGGGGACGACATCATGAAGTCCAGAATTTTCCTGCTCGCGCTTTTTTGGCCGGCGTTCATTGCCTTTGCGGCGGCGGGGGTGGTCGTCGTTCTGCACCTCGACCGCTTCTCGCCGACGGCGGTACCGACGGTCGTCGCCCTTGCAACGGGCGGCTTTGCGCTCGTCGTCGCGATTATCCTTATCACGGCGGCGCGGGCGGTGTATCTCGAAAAAGCGGAGATCGAGAAACAAACGCGCGATCTGCCTTCCGTGATCCAGCGTCTGCAGGCAGAGGTCGCTACGAAGGACGCTCTGCTCGCCCGTGAGAAGGAGATCCTTCTCGCCAAGCACAAGAAGATCGAAGAGGCATTCGATGTCCAGAAGAAGGTCAACGCCGATCTCGAGAAACTGCGACGCGACTACGAGAACATCCTCGAACTCAACAAGATGGTCTGGTTCCTCGACTCGCCGCTCGCGGTCATCGAGATCATCACCGAAGAGTCGCTCAAAGCGGTCGGCGGTGACCGCGCAGCGATCGTCATTCACGACGAGAAGGGGGTCGTTACACTCATCGGGACTTCGGTGGCAACCGAGGAACAGCGCGCGCCGCTCAAGAAACTCTTCGGGCAGACCGCTTTCACCCGCCAGTTCATCGGCCTCATCTCATCGGAACGATTCGTCCGCCTCGAACGGGCGCTCGTTCCTCAGCCGGTCGCCGAGTTTCTCTCCTGCGGCCATGGCGCCGACTGCTTCGGGTTCCCGGTGCGCTTTCATAAAGAATTGCGCGGCGCCGCCTTCATTGCGACGAGGCGCGACTCGGGACTCATCGTAAAGAATCTCTCGCTTCTCGAGATGTTCTTCTCGCTCGTCGCGGTCTATCTCGAACGGAGCGAACTCATCAACCGAGAGCACGAATTCAACGACCTCCTCTCCGAGCAGGAGAAGATGATGTCCATCACCCACCTCACCGAGGGTATCGCAAAGAACATCACGGTGCCGCTCAGCACCATCATGCGGAGCCACGAACTCATCGAGACGGCGCTCAACGGCCTCTCGTCACGCTACCCGGACGACATGCTGGTGCCGCGCCTGCGCCGCACCATGGAACAGATACGCCGCGAGACCGAGACGATAGACGGCATCGTGTCGAACATCACGAAAAAAGCTTCGCTCGACAAGATCGAAAAAGCCGACTACCTCGACATCAACGAACTCATCCGTTCCGAACTCGTCTTCCTCAACGCCGACATCGAGTTCAAGAACAACTATGAACGGGTGCTCGATCTCGGCGAGAATCTGCCGGTCACCTACGGGGTGTACCGTGATTTCAGCTACCTCGTGGATGCCCACATCAATCTCGCGATGCACTTTCTCAAGAACGAGGAGCCGCGGCGCATTCTCTTCAAAACGCGCCCCGATGACGAAGGAGTTCGCTTCGAGGTCGGCATTTCGGGCGGCGTGACGGTGGAAGCGCTCCGGAAGCTGCTTGCCGGCGAAGTGAAGCAGCACATCCCGCGTGTCAACATTCTTACCCTCAACCGGACGCTCGAACAGAACGGGATCACCCGCGAGATCTACGAGAAGGACGATTTCGTCCGTATCGCGATGCGGGTGCCGGTAAAGGGTTAATGACCGCCGTTTACCAACGCTTTGCCCATTTCGGAAAATCTTCCGAAATCAATGGCCGGGGCGCCGCCTTGCGCCATGTCACGCTTCCCGCCGCCGCGGCCGCCGAACGGGGCAACGAGTTCCTTGAGCAGTTTGCCGCAATCGTAACGCTCCTTCGCCTTTCCCGAAGCCGACACGATGACGACCGCCGCCTCCGGTTCTTTCCCGACGAGGATAAAAAGACCATCGGAGACCGATGTCTTGAGACTGTCGGAAAGTTGCATCACCTCGGCGCGTCGCTTACCGGTGTCGAGGATATAAACCGGAATACCGTCTTTCACTAGGGTAGGTCTCGTCTCTCGCGCCTCGATCGCGGCGATCTTCGCTTCGAGGTCGTCGAGCCTTTTCTGGAGAGATTTCCGTTCCTCACGCTGTTTCTCGATGGCGGCAACGATGCCTGCGCGATCGGTGCCCACTGTAGCCGCGACTTGCATAATAAGGTGATCGTTTTCCTGTGCCCATACGAGCGCTCCCATGCCGGTCACCGCCTCGATACGCCGCACTCCCGCCGCGATCCCTTCTTCTTTGACGATCTTGAAAAGACCGATGTCCCCGGTGCGTGTCGCATGCGTGCCGCCGCACAGTTCCTTCGACTCATCCATCGAAACGACGCGCACCGTTTCGCCATACTTCTCGCCGAAGAGCGCCGTCGCGCCGCTTTTCTTCGCCTCCTCAACGGAGGCTTCGACGGTAGAAACCGGTTTGTTGGCGAGAATCCGGCGGTTCACCTCGGTTTCGATGTCGCGTATCTCCTCCGCGGCAAGCGCCTTGAAATGGGTGAAGTCGAACCGGAGCCGTTCCGGGCTGACCAGAGACCCCGCTTGATTGGCATGAGCGCCGATCCGTTTTTTGAGGGCAAGGTGAAGCAGGTGCGTTGCCGAGTGGTTGCGCCGGATGGCGTTCCGCCGCTCGTGGTCAACGATAGCAGTTACCTTTTCGCCGACCGAAAGCGGTGCAGCGGCGCGAACCGCGGCAATCCGATATTCATCCCACTTGATGCAGTCGGTGACTTGAGCAACGATATGTCCCTCCTTCGCGAGGGTTCCTTGGTCTCCGACCTGACCGCCCGATTCGGCATAGAAGGGGGTCGGGTCAAGGAGCACGAAACCGGAGACGCCGGCGGGAAGCGACACAGTCGGCGCGAGTGTCTCGTCGAAGAGGGCAACAATCGCACCTTCGCTTTGTTCGCGGTCGTAACCGACGAAGCGGTTCTCGGGGATTTTCTTCTCCCGGAGGTCCTTGGCCGACCGCGCTCGTGCTTCGGCGCTATCGCCTGTCCACGAGGCTCTTCCGCGCTCTTGCTGACGCTCCATCGCCGTCTCGTAGCCCGGCTCGTCATAGGAAAGCCCCTCCTCGGCAAGGATCGTGCTGGTTAGATCGGGAGGAAACCCGTAAGTATCGTAGAGACGAAAAACGAGTTCTCCAGGAAGCACCGTCGCGCCGGTGGCCCGTGTCCGGGCGATTCCTTCTGCGAGGAGATCGAGCCCCTTGTCGAGCGTTTGCCGGAAACGGCGTTCCTCCTCGGCTGCGATGGTGACGATCATCTCACGCTGTGCCTCCAGTTCGCCGTAGTGGTGTTTCATGAGATCAATGACCTTCTCACAGGCACGATGAAAGAAGAGATCGCCGAATCCTATCTTATGCCCGTGGCGGATTGCGCGCCGCATAATGCGGCGGAGGACATAGCCGCGCCCCTCGTTGGAAGGGGTAATCGTGTCGGCGATGAGGAATGCCGTCGCGCGTGCGTGGTCGGCGATGACCCGGAAACTCGATTCGAGGCGCGGTTCGACCGTGGTCCCGCGCAATTCTTTCAGAAAGGCGATGAGTCCCCGAAAGATATCTATGTCGTAGTTCGAAGAAAAGCGATTGAGCGCCGCGGTGACCCGCTCCAGTCCCATTCCTGTATCTATCGAGGGCTTGGGAAGCGGTGCGAGCACCCCTTTCTCATCGCGTTCGTACTGCATGAACACGAGGTTCCAGATCTCGACGAAGCGGCCGCTGTCCCAATCGGGTTCGTTGCCGTTGAAGTGTTCCCGCGACGAGGGGGCAGGCCAGAGATCGTAGTGTATCTCGCTACAGGGGCCGCACGGGCCGGTGTCCCCCATCGCCCAGAAGTTGTCCTTCTCTCCGAGGCGGAATATCCGTTCGGGGGGCACTTTTTCCTGTTGCGTCCATATCTCGAAGGCCTCGTCGTCGTCTTTGTAGATGGTGACATAGAGCCGCTCCTTCGGGATGGCGTACCAGCGGGGGCTGGTGACGAGTTCCCACGCGTAGTGGATCGCCTCCTTCTTGAAGTAATCGCCGAACGAGAAGTTGCCGAGCATTTCGAAAAAGGTGTGGTGGCGCTCGGTGAATCCGACCTGTTCGAGGTCGTTATGCTTGCCGCCGGCCCGAACGCACTTCTGCGCCGTCGCCGCACGGGTGTAGGATCGCCGCTCTTTGCCGAGGAAGAGGTCTTTGAACTGGTTCATCCCCGCATTGGCAAACAGCAAGGTCTTGTCCTCGGCAGGCAAGAGCGGCGAACTGGGAACGATCTCGTGTCCTTGTTCGCGAAAGTAGCGTAGGAAGGTTTCCCGCACCGTGTCGGTCGTCCATGTCGTCATCGCCTTCTCCGTCTCATCTCGTCAGTGGAGGCGATGATAGCGTTCTTCGGAAGAGACTCAAGTTTTCGATTCATCTTCCCGGAAAGAGAGAATTTGCAAAGCCGTCTCCCGCTGGTATAGTCGAAGCGTATTTCCACCGTTCATTAAGGAGAACCTATGACCTTCGATCGTGTCTATGACTTGCTCGTCGTTGCCCAATTCGTTTCGGCCGGCCTTGTGTTCGTACTGCTCTATTTCATCACCGCCCCGTATGGCCGCCATGTGCACACCGGGTGGGGGCCGCTCATCCCGGCGCGACTCGGCTGGGTCATCATGGAACTGCCGGCGGTGGTGGTCATTGCGGTGCTCTGGGCGATCGGAAATCGCTCGGTGGTCGGCACCGTTTTTCTCGCTCTCTGGCAACTCCATTATATCCAGCGCACCTTCGTGTTTCCATTCCTCATGCGCGGTGATCGCGGCATGCCGCTCCTCATCGCCCTTTTCTCCATTATGTTCAATACGATGAATGGCTTCATCAACGGCTGGTGGCTTTATCATCGCGCCACCTACGACAGTTCGTGGTTCTCCGATCCGCGCTTTATCCTGGGCCTCCTCGTGTTTATGACCGGACTTCTCGTCAATCTCCACAGCGATCATGTTCTCCGCACTCTCCGCAAACCGGGAGAGACGGCCTACAAAATCCCGATGCACGGGTTCCACCGCTTCGTCGCGAGTCCCAACTACTTCGGCGAACTCCTCGAATGGATAGGCTGGGCGATACTCACATGGTCGCTGCCGGGGCTGGCCTTTGCACTCTTTACGGCGGCGAATCTCGTGCCGCGCGCCCATGCCCACCATGCGTGGTACCGGCGCACCTTTCCCGACTATCCGCCGGAACGGCGGCGTATCATCCCCTTCATTTACTGAGACGAACCCTATGTGGCGGACCACGGTTGCCCTCTTTGCGGTCTCCTTTGTCGCACGCCTCTTCACCCTGCCGTTCATGGAGATACCTTACGATGAGGCGGCTTATGCGTGGACGGCGCACAACCTTGCCACGAAGGGAGGATGGCTCGACCTCTATGGCAGCGACGACCTCTTCTTCTTTCCGCCGCTCTACAATTATCTCGCTGCGCTCGTGATCAAACTGGGGATAGACCGCCTCTACGCGGTGCGCCTCGTTACTCTCCTCTTTTCATCGGCTATTCCGCCGCTCGTCTATCTTCTCGCGGTCCGGTCGGGGCTTTCGCGACGCGCGGGACTTATCTCCGCGGCGCTCTGGTTCTTCCTCCCATGGGGGTGGCACCTCTCGGTAGTCGGCATGGTCGAGACACCGTGGCTTTGCTGTCTTCTTGCGGCGCTCCTCTTTGCGCACCGGGCGCGCACCGAGGGACAAACGCGTGATGCAATAGTTGCGGCGCTCTTTTTTCTCGCCGGCCTCTGGATCAAAGAGACGATTCTCGGGACAGTGCCTCTTTTTCTCTATGCCCTCTGGGCGCGACGAGATCTTCTTATTCGGTGGAGTGCCATCGCATTTGCCGGCTTTCTCCCCCTCGCGGTGCAGTCGTTTCTACCGCACGAGTATGACCTCTTCTACGAGATCACGACCCCGCTCATTTTGTGGAATAACTTTTCGTTCGATCCGCTCGTTGCCAACTGGGGAATTATACAGGGAACGGCGCTTGCGCCGTGGCAGGGATGGGGACAGGCGTTCACTGTTCTTA
>CALITV010000076.1 GCA_938048925.1 uncultured bacterium
ATCCCGAATTCCAGGTGGTTCGTCCGGTGGTTCGGCCGTTGCTGTCGCTGCGGGTCTGACCCCGGCAAGCACGGCTACTGACACCGGCGGCTCGGTGCGTCAGCCAGCCGCTTACTGCGGTGTGTACGGTTACAAGCCGACCTACGGGGTTTTTTCGCGCTACGGCCTCACCGCCTTCGCCTCGTCGCTCGATCAGATCGGTATTCTCGCGCGGTGTCCCGAGCATATCCGCGAACTGGCACGCATCGCTGCTGGCCGCGATGAACGGGATGCCACCTCGATCGAGGCGCCGTCGTTCGATCCGATCGTTTCCTCGCCGAGAGGCGTGCGGATCGGTGTCGTGAAAGAATACGAGACGAAGATGGGGCCGGCGGTCGCTGCGGTCTATGAGCGGGCGCTGGCGGCCGTTCGGAGCGCTGGAGCGGACATCGTGCCGCTTTCGTTCCCGGAGTACGAAACGGTCATCTCGGTCTATCAGGTCGTCGCGACCGCCGAGGCGAGCGCCAACCTCGCTCGCTTCGACGGCATCCGCTACACCGAGCGGGTCGAAGAGACCTGTTCGTTCCGGGATCTCATCGCTCGAAGTCGCGGGAGATTCTTCGGCGCCGAGGTGAAACGACGCATCCTTCTCGGGACATGGGTGCTGTCGCGCGCCTACTACGACTCCTACTATCTCCGCGCCGCGAAGGTCCGCACACTCATCTTCGAACGATGGCGCCGTTTCTTCACGGAGTGCGATGTCGTGCTTTCTCCGGTGACGAGCGATGTCGCCTTCCGGCTCGATGCGGTGCCCGATCCCTTCTCGCTGTACCTCGAGGACCTCTTCACCATCCCGGCGAACCTTACCGGAATGCCGGCGCTTGCGTTTCCCGCGGCGGTGCACGAGCGGTTGCCGCTGGGGCTCCAGATCACCGCCGACCGGGGAAGGGATGCCTTGCTCTTCGATCTCGCCGCGTGGTTCGAGCGGCGCTTCTTCGACTTTTCCGCCGTCGAACGGGGGTGTCGTCGTGGCGCAGTATGAGGCGGTCATCGGACTCGAGATACATATCCAGATAGAAACGGCGACCAAGGCCTTTTGTCGGTGTCCCTCTGCGAGCGATGCGCCGCCCAACACGCTCGTCTGTCCGGTCTGCACCGGTGCTCCCGGTGCTCTGCCGGTGCTCAACGAGGAGTTCGTGCGTCGAGCGGTTGCCTTCTGCCTCGCGGTCGGGGCACGGGTGAACCTCATGTCGAGTTTCGATCGCAAAAACTACTTCTATCCCGATATGCCGAAGAACTACCAGATAACCCAGTTCTTCACGCCGATCGGCGAAGAAGGAAAACTCTTGGTAGCCGGCGCCGACGGTGTCGAGCGACCTGTCGGAATCGAGCGGATACACATGGAGGAGGACACCGCCAAATCGGCGCACCTCGGCGAGCGGACGCTCCTCAACTTCAATCGCGCCGGTGTGCCGCTCATCGAGGTGGTGTCGCATCCCGACCTGCGGAGCGGAGCCGAGGCGGCGCAATACTTCAAGAAGATATATGACATCGCGGTGAGATATCTTGGCATCTGCCGCGGCAACATGGAGGAGGGGAATCTCCGGTGCGACGCGAACATCTCGATACGGCCGGTCGGCAGCGGCGAACTCAACACCAAAACCGAGGTCAAGAATGTCAACTCGTTCGCTTTCATCGCCAAGGCGATAGACTACGAGGTGGAGCGCCAGATCGCGCTCGTCGAAGGGGGCGGCGCGGTCGAAAGCGAAACGCGCCTCTGGAATCCACGCCTCAAGCGGACCGAGACGATGCGTAAGAAGTCGGGACGGAGCGACTATCGCTACTTCAATGAGCCGGACCTCGGGCCGCTGCGTCTCGATCCTGCGTTTGTTGCAGCGGTTGAACGAACGCTTCCCGAACTTCCCGACGCCAAGCGGCGGCGACTCCGCGGGATCTACGGACTCAACGAAGAACTGCTCGATCTCTTCACCGGCTACCCCGCGGTCGCCGATTACTTCGATAGGGCGGCTGCCTCCTATCCCGCGGGTGGTCGCACCATCGCCGCGCTCATCGCGGCGGAACTCCTCCGCGTGGAGGACAAGGAGCATTTCGAGGAGGTGAAAATGCCGCCCCACCACATTGCGGCGCTCGCCCGGCTCCTCGACGGGAAGAAAGTGACCGGCCCTCAGGCGAAGGAACTGTTTGTGCTCATGATGGAAACGGGCAATGATCCCGATGAGATAATAAAAGACGACCCCCGATTTCGACCGATGGAGGCCGCTGAGGTGGCGGCTTTCGTTACGGCGGTTCTGGACGAGAACCCCGATGTGGTCGAAAAATACCTCGGAGGTAAGGAAAACCTCCTCGGATTTTTCGTGGGACAGGTCATGCGCCGCGCCAAGGGGGCGGCACCGCCGTCCGCGGTGACCGAAATGGTCAAAAAAGAATTGACTCGCCGAAAAAAATAACAGAGAATACCCATATCCTGTGAAAAGATAAAGAGCGTCATGCAGGAGGCCCCATGAAGTTTGAGATTTTGTTTCCGTCGTCCGAAGGCTCGCGTGAGACGATTGTTCGAGAGGAGGCACCCAGTTGGTTCAACGCTCTCGAGAGCGCTCTCAAGGCGGGCGGCATGGAACATGTGCTCAACAACATTCTCTGTGATATCAAAGATGACGGGTCGGTCCATGTCACCGACACGGTGAGCGGCAAGAAGTTCCTCATCCGTCCCTTCGACCCGAACCGCGTCGCGAAGGAGGAGAAGGCGATCGGCCGGACGCTCAAGAAGCGCGACCCGAGCGAGGTGCTTGCGGCGGTCTTCGAAGAGGTGCTCGACGGCTTCGACAAGCCGGAGCAGGAGGGGATAGAGTTCTTCCTCGATCTTGCCATGAAGCACATCCCCGCCGATTCGGGGTCGGTGGCGATCGCGCCGCTTGCCGCACGCGAACTCACCTTCGTCGCGTGCCGTGGCCCCAAAGGAAACGAGGTCAAAGGGCTCAAATTGCCGATGGGGAAGGGGATTGCCGGTTTCGCTGCGCTC
>CALITV010000077.1 GCA_938048925.1 uncultured bacterium
TAAGAACGGGTCCGTTCCTCGCACACCGCCGGCGCCTCGCGTTCCTCGCAGGCTACAAGATCGGAGCGAACCTCATCGAACGAGGGAACGCGAACGGTGGCCGTCCGCTGGACCATGCCACACGAAGCGATCAGGAAGAACACGACACCCCCCACTGCCCCCGCACGCAAGAACCGCATGCGCCGACCTCCTTTTGAATCGGCGATATCCTAGTCAGAAGAAGCAGATAGGCAAGGAAAGCGGCAAATAAGTTGACAACACGCCCGTTTTGGTCAACATAGAGCGCGATCGGTTCTTTTACAATGGAGGAGTGTCCGAGTGGTTTAAGGAGGCGGTCTTGAAAACCGTTGAGGGTCGCAAGGCTCTCCGTGGGTTCGAATCCTACCTCCTCCGCCATTCGATAGCGGGGAGAGGTGTCCGAGTTGGCCGAAGGTACTCGCCTGCTAAGCGGGTGTAGGGCTAAAACCCTACCGAGGGTTCAAATCCCTCCCTCTCCGCCACTTACGCGCCCGTAGCTCAATTGGATAGAGCATCTGACTACGGATCAGAAGGCTAGAGATTCGAGTTCTCTCGGGCGCGCCAGTTTCAACAAGGGGTCGGGCTCAGCGATGTCCGGCCCCGTTTCTTTATCGTCTTGTCACGGAAGAGGAAGTATCTCGCCGTCGGCGCGAAGGGTGTTATGTCAGTTTTTCTTTCACAAGCTGGCTCGCCGTCCTGCCGTCGTAGCGGCCGCTGTGGCGTTCTTTGAGTTGTGCCATCACCGCTCCCATCATCTTAGGCGATTTTTCGGGAAGAGCGGCAATAATCTCGTCAATCGCCTTACCGAGTTCCTCCGGTGTCATCTGGCGGGGAAGGTAACTTTCGAGAATCGCCTTCTCGGTCTTTTCCTTCTCGGTCGGCTTTCCTTCTTTTTCGAGGAGCGCGATCGTCTCGTCAATGTTCTTGATGAACTTGCGAACGACCTGCATCACCTCTTCGGGGGTTGATTCACGGTTGCCGGCGTTCTTGCCGACCGCCGTCGCCTCACCGAGTAGCGTGGAAAGCAGGTTCGATCTCACGGTGTCGTGGTTCTTCTTCGCTTCAAACAGGTCTTTTCTGATGGTTGCGAGCATGGGGGTTCTCCCTTTCCGCCGTTGTCTCGGGGTGTTCTAACGGGCACCGAGGGAGAGCGCAAGTTTTTTGCCGATCACCACAAAGGGCTATGGCGCCTCTATCCGCATGCCGTCGTACCCCGGCTCGACGCCGGCGGGGAGCGACCGTGCCAGTTCGGTGTAATCGAAGCGATGGTTCATGTGGGTGAGCACGGCGCGGCGCGGCGCAAGACGGGCGATAAGGGCAAGGACATCGTCGAGTTTCATGTGCTTGTAGTGGTCATGCCGCATGGTGCACGAGACGATAAGCACCGAAAGATCGTGTAGTTTTTCCTCCTCGGCCGGCTCGATGGCGCTCAGGTCGGCGAGAAAGGCCGCTGCTCCGAGACGGAAACTTACCGCCTCGGTATTTCCGTGACGGTGACGAACGGGAATGAGCATAAGACCCCGAAAAGAGACAGGCTCATTGCCCACCGGCCGCGGGTCGAGAAAGGTCACGCTGGTATATTCGTTTTCGTCGAAAAGGTACCGAAACCGCGTGCGGGTCGCCTCGAGCACCGACGGGAGGGCAAAGCAGGGGATCGGTGCGCCGCTGCGAAACGAGAAGATGCGCAAGTCATCTATGCCGGCAAGGTGATCGCTGTGCGCGTGGGTGAGCCAGAGCGCGTCGAGCCGCTGTACGCCGGCGGCGAGCATCTGGAGGCGTATCTCGAACGGGGCGTCCACCAGAAGCGTCGTTTCGCCCGTCTCGAACAGAAGCGCAAAGCGAGTGCGCCGGTTACGCGGGTCGTTGCTGCGGCAGACGGAACAGTCACAGAGCAGTTGGGGCGTTCCTGTAGAGGAGCCGGTGCCGAGGAGCGTGATGTGCGTCATCCGAAAAGTTTTCTCCAAATGCCGAAGCGTCGTTTTTTGGCGAGCGCTTCTTCATAGGTTTCGATCATCTTCTTGAGGCGTGCCACCTCCGCTTCGAGATCGGCGATACGGCAATCGCGGGGATCTTCTACGAACGGCTCCGGAGAAGGCGCCGGCTGTTCAGGCGCAGGAGCGGTGACGGGCGGCTCCTCGGGCATCGGGAAACCGGCATCGGGATCGGTTTCGCACCGGTGCTCTTCACGGGATGGCCCGGTCATCGGCGCGGGATTCTGCACGATCGCGGTCAGCACCGGCTCATCGAGTTCGAACAGTTTTTGGTAGTCGCCTTCCTCGTTGCGATGGATGCAGACGATGAGCACGCCGCCGTGTGTCTTAATGGATTCGACTACCTCGTCGGAGCGGTAGAGAAGAAGCGAATCCACCGTCCGTTCCCCCGTATCGGT
Source organism: uncultured bacterium (assembly GCA_938048925.1). Lineage (GTDB taxonomy): Bacteria > UBP6 > UBA1177 > UBA1177 > JAKLFG01 > CALITV01. Next base: position 2,408 of record CALITV010000077.1, read on the forward strand.
GCGGAAAACCGTGGAGAAGCGCCACTGATCGCGCGACGGATCGTACCGCAGGGTGTTCTCGACGAGATTGAGGTGAGCGGGGATGTCGTCGAACACGAGGAACAGTTTCGTCATGCGGTTTTCTTTGAACACCGCGATGGATCCGAACCGATCGAGGAGCTCCCGGAGCGGCTGGGCATCCGCGGCCCTCGGAGAAGGGGCCGGGGGCGCGGTCGCCGTTCCGGTCTCTGGCACGGGCGGAGAGACGGAAGATACAACAGCGTCGGGAGCGGAAGGAACGACCTCGGCGGGCTCGGTGCAGCGCTGGGCGGGCAGCGCCTGGAGCGCCGC
>CALITV010000078.1 GCA_938048925.1 uncultured bacterium
ACGATGACGATAACATCCTCGTTCCCCTTGATCCCCGGCTTCATGAGATAGATGCTCGTCAGAAGCGAAAGCATCTTCCGGTGCGCCTTGATCTGTAGCGAAGAATTCTCGTATACGATGCTTTCACCTGTGTCCACGATGCATTCGGCGCCACGCGCGGTGAGGAGCCGCACCATCTCGGCGATCGCCTCTTTTTCCTCGTTCGAGTTCACCGTTTCGGTGTAGAGATAGACTTTTCCCAGATTCTTGAACTCCCACGATTTGTCCCGAATCTCGACCTGAATGTCTTTCTCCCCCGGGGTAAAGCCGGTCTTTGCGGAACTTGCGCACGAGCAAAACACCAGCGTAAACGCGAACATCATCACCACCGTTTTCATGCCACCCTCCATCTCATTAAAGAAACGCTTTTTAAATATACCACATCACCGCTTTCTGTCAAACAGAGGAAAAACGAGTAAAATAAAGTTGCTTTTGCAACGAATTGCGCTACCGTTAGTTGCGTATGCAACGAAAAGCAATGTTCGGAGAGAGAAAAATGGACATCAATGAACGAATAGGTCGGCTCCTCGGACGGCTCCATCGCGGCTGGCGGTGGCACATGGTGCGGGAACTCGAACCGCTCGGTCTCTGCACCGGCACCGCATTTTTCTTTCTGATGCTCATGCACCGCGAGGGATCTTCCCAAGAAGAAATCGCCGCCCTTCTCGCAATGGACAAAGGAACCACCGCGCGGGCGTTCCAGAAACTCGAACGACAGGGACTCGTCGAACGACGCCGCGATCCGCATGACGCGCGCCGGCGCCTTTTGTTCCTTTCGCCCCGCGGGGCTAAACTCGTTCCGCGCATTCGACAGGTGCGGGATCGTATGGGAGCGCTCCTGCTCGGGAACCTCTCTCCTGCGGAACAGGAAACCTTCTCCGCGCTCCTCGAACGGCTGGTCAACGCATTGGAGGATATGCCATGAGAAAACTATTCTGGGCTCTCGGGATAGCCGGTATCCCCTTTTCCTTTATTTTCGCCGAGAGCGATCTCGTTTCGCTCCAGCAGGCGCTCGCGATAGCCGCCGCCAACAATCCCTCTTATCAGATAGCGCGCCGCACTATCGAAACCTACGAAAACAAACGGATACTCACCCGCGCCGGTTTCATGCCCACCATCTCGAGCGATATCAGTTACAAGCGGGCAACGGCGAACTCGCCGACGGGGCCGTGGGTCTCGTCGCAAACCTCGTCGCTCATGAGCGGCGGTAAGGAGGATTGGGAATCGTTCAATAACTACAGCCTGTCTCTCACGGTCAACCAAACCATTTGGGATTTCAAGACCTACTACTATTACCAGAGCAACGCACTGTGGCGTGATGCCGCCACTGCCGAAGCAGCAACAAATGCCAACAATCTCTATCTCTCGGTTATTCAGAACTACTTTGCCGTCGTCGCCGCCGACGCGAATGCCCGCGCCGCCGAAAGTGTGGTCGCCCAGATGGAACGCCGTCTCGAAACGGCACGAACTCAGGTGCAAAACGGTGTCCGCACCCCGGTCGAAGCGTTGCGTGCCGAGGCCGAACTCGCTTCGGCGCGGCTCAACCTTGTCAAAGCCGAGAATGCGCGGCGCACCACCCGTAAAGCGCTTGCCACAGTGCTCGGCCTCGATCCGGCAACCGATATCGCCGTAGATTCCGACGCCACCGTCGCCGATCCGCCCACCGAAGAGGTCGGAGAGGCGGTCGTCCGGGCGCTTCGTGAAAGTCCCGATTGTCGTGCCCTGCGTGAAAAGATAGCCGCCGCCCGCATGAACGCCCGCGGCGCACGGGGCGACTTCTACCCCCAGTTCAAAGCAACTGCCGGTGTCACCTACACTGGGTACGAGTTCGATGCGATGGAATATAATTGGTATGTAGGAGCGTCGCTCAGTTGGAACCTCTTTGCGGGACTTGCCACCGACACGCAGGTCCGCGACGCCGACAACACGGTTGCAATCCACGAAATCTCTCTCCGCAATGTGGAACAGAACATCCGGTACGAGGTGGAGAATGCCTATCTCGCGCTCCGCGAGGCGCGCGAACGTGCAGCACCGGCACGAGCACTCTACGATGCGGCAAAATCTGCACTCGCGCTCGCCGAGGAACGCTTCGCACAGGGGGTCGGCACCACCACCGAGATAACCGACGCACAAGCCTCGTTCAATCAGGCGACGGCAACCCTCATTCAGGCGCGCACCGATCTCGAGACGGCCAAGGCACGCGTCCGTAAAGCACTCGGCATTGGATACCGGGACATCACTGCGAACGGAGGATTGTAACTATGCGCTTCTTTTTCATGCCCGTTTTCGTGACGCTCATTGCCGTCCTCACCGCCTTTTCGTGCGGTGCTCCCCACGGAGAGAAGAACTCCGCCTCACCGCGGAACGAACAACCGGCGACCGTGACGTTGGCCACCGCCGTCGCCGGAGAACTGGAAGAAGCAATCGAGGTGACCGGGTCGCTCATGCCGTGGCGCGAAGCGACCGTTTCTATCGAAGTTGACGGGCGTATCGCGGCGCTGTCGGCCGATCTCGGCTCGTTGGTGACGGCGGGAAGCGTTATTGCCCGCATCGCTCCTGAGGAATACCAATTCAAAGTGCGGCAGGCCGAAGCCGAGTTGAAGGCAGCCGAGGGCGATTTGGCGCGGGCGACGAATCTTGCCGAGAAAGAGATGGCGCCTCAACAACAGGTAGACGATCTGGCACGCCGCGTGGAAGTGGCTCGCGTTGCCCTCGATATCGCCAAGAAGAAACTGGCCGATACCGAATTGCGCGCCCCGTTCGACGGCACGATCGCCAAGCGTCTCGTGAACGAAGGTGAGTATGTCCGCTCCGGTTCTGCCCTTTTCCTTCTCGTCCAGACGACACCGCTCAAGTTCGTCGCGCCGATACCGGAGCGCTATGCGGCCGGTGTCAAAAACGGGATGCGCATTACCATCACCCCTACGACGGGTGAACCGCTCATCGGCACCGTCCGCCGCGTCGGCCCGAGCGTTGATCAGCAGAATCGCTCTTTCATGATCGAGGCCGAAACACCTAACCCCGGCAGGGCGATCAAGGCAGGTAGCTTTGCCACGGCACGGATAGTGCTCCCGGGCAAGCAGACGGTTCTCGTAGTTCCCGAAACTGCGCTCGTCTCGTTCGCCGGAACCGATAAGGTTTTCGTTCTCGAGGGCGATCACCTCGAAGAACGCATCGTCACGGTTGCCGGGCGCCGCGGCACCACGGTGGCCATAGAGAAGGGTATATCGCCGGGCGATCGGGTGGTGACGAGCGCCGCCGAGACGCTCTACCACGGCATGAAAGCCGTTCCCCGCGGAGAGTGACCGATGAACACTCTTACCGTCTTCATCCGTCGCCCTGTTTTCGCCACCATGGTGACATTGCTCCTCATGGTGCTCGGCATCTTTTCCTACCGCGCCATCGGCGTTGACCTTACGCCGAAAGTCGAGTTTCCCATCGTCACGGTAACCACCATTCTCCGCGGAGCATCACCCGAGGAAATCGAGACGCTCGTCACCAAGCCGATCGAAGAGGCGGTCAACACGATAGCGGGCATAGATGAACTTTCCTCGACGAGCAGCGAGGGTATCTCGCGGGTGCGACTCCGCTTCGTGTTGGAAAAGCCGGTGGACGAAGCGGTGCAGGATGTCCGCGACAAGGTTTCCGCCATCGTCGCGAGGTTTCCCACCGGCACCGAACTTCCCATCGTTACCCGGCTCGACTTCGACGCCTTTCCGGTGCTCACGCTCGCGGTGTCGGGAAACCGCGAACCCAAGGAACTCTCCGAGCTGACGCGCATTCATATCAAAGAGTCGCTCGAAAATGTCGGCGGTGTCGGCGCCATTACTCTTTCCGGCTACTGGAAACGCGCCATCAATGTTTATCTCGATCTCGAAAAAGTTACTGCTCTCGGTATCTCCATTTCGACCATCAAGGCGGCGCTCGCCGCACAAAACATTGAAGTGCCGGCGGGACGCATAGATAAAGGTGAACGCGAGGAGATGCTCCGGGTGCTCGGCCGCATCACCTCGGCCGACGAGATGCGCCGTATCGTCGTTAGCACCAAGAACGGTCGTCAGATAACGCTCGGCGAGATTGCACGCGTCGAGGATTCGGTCGAAGAGCCGCGCACCATCGCCCGCCTTTGGAAGAAGGGAGAGTCCCGCATCTTCACAGCGACGATAGCGCTCGATGTCGTCAAGCAGTCGGGATCGAACACCGTCGAGGTCATTGATGCGGTCAAAGAACGAATCTCCGAGATACTCCCCTTCCTGCCGCGCGACATTTCGGTCGAGGTGGTCTCCGACCAGTCAATCTTCATCAACAATTCGCTCCACGAACTGAAACTCCACCTTATCATCGGCGCCCTCTTTGCCGCTATCGTCGTCTTCCTTTTTCTCGGCAACCTCCGCTCGACGATCATCGCCGCTCTCGCCATACCGACCTCGCTCATCGCGACCTTTACCTTCATGCGGGCAATGAACTTCACGCTCAACAACATGTCGCTCTTGGGGCTTACCCTCGCGGTCGGCGTGGTCATAGACGACGCCATCGTCGTCCTCGAAAACATCTATCGCCACATCGAGCAGTATGGAAAGAGCGCCTATGACGCAGCAGTCGATGGGCTCAAAGAGATCGGACTCGCGGTCACCGCAACGACCACCTCTCTGCTCGTCATCTTCCTTCCCATCGCTTTCATGCAAGGGATGTCAGGACGATTCTTCTACGAATTCGGCCTCACGACCGCGTTCGCCATCGCCGTGTCGCTCGTCATCTCGTTTACGCTCACCCCGATGCTTGCCTCCCGGTTCCTTCGGCATGCCGCAATGAACAAGAAATCACTCAGCGAACGCTTTTGGGGGTGGTTCGACGAGCAGTATGCCCGACTGGTTCGTTTTTCGGTAAGACACCGTTGGATCGTGGCGATAATCGCCATTCTCGTGATTACCTCGGCCGTTCCGGTCGCCAAACGGCTCGGCAGCGACTTCATGCCGCTCGACGACCGCGGGGAAATACAGGTCGAACTACAGTTGCCGCCCGGCGTCACCCTCGCGAGCGCCCAAGAAATCGTGGAGAAAATCGAAGAAGAAATCCGAACGGTGCGCGGGGTCGAGCGCACCCTTCTCCAGATCGGCAGCAGCATCTCTGACGATGTCACCAATGCCAAGATCTATGTGGGACTCGTCCCGCTCAAGGAGCGGTCATTCTCTCAGTTCGATGTCCAGCGCGATATCCGCCGTTTGCTCAAGAAATATCCCGAGGTCATCTCGTCGGCGAATGCGCTCGGCGGCGGGTTCGGCGGAAGCCGTGCGGCGACCTTCCAGTACGATCTCGTCGGGCCCGACATTGATAAGTTGACCGAGTACTCTGACAAAATTATCGCCCGGCTTCGCGATATGCCCGGGTTTGCCGATCTTTCGACCTCGCTGGTTGCCCGCAAACCGGAAACACGCCTTGTCATAGACCGCCGTAAGGCGGCCGACCTCGGGATCAGCGTCGCCGACATTGCATTGATGCTCCGCACCGCGATTGGAGGAGAAATCGCAACCACCTACCGCGAGGGAAGCGAGCAATACGATGTCTGGCTGCGGCTCGACCGTCCGTTCCGGGATGATGCCGAAAAATTGGCGACACTGACCATCTCGTCGGCACGCGCAGGACTGGTGCCGCTCTCGCAGATCATCCGTATCGAATACGGGAAAAGCCCCTCGGTCATAGATCGCTTCAACCGCCAACGGCGCGTTTCGATCTTCAGCAACCTCGACGGCATTGATGTCGGAGGCGCCACGAAGACGATAGACAACCTCGTCAAGGAACTCAATCTGCCGTCCGAATATCGGCCGGTCAAAATCGGCCGCTCGAAGGTAATGGCCGAGGCGATGGGTAACATGCTCTCGGCCTTCGCGCTCGCGTTTATTTTCATCTACATCGTGCTCGCGGCGCAGTTCGAGAGTTTTCTCCACCCCATCACCATTCTCCTCTCGCTCCCGCTTACCATTCCCTTCGCCCTCCTTTCTCTGCTCACGACCGGCGAAACGATTAACCTCTACAGCCTCCTCGGCGTTTTCATGCTCTTCGGCATCGTAAAGAAAAACGGCATCCTGCAGGTTGATTACTCTAACACGCTTCTCGGCCGCGGCCTTCCGCTCGAGGAGGCGATCGTCGAGGCCAACAAGGCGCGGCTTCGCCCCATCCTCATGACCACCTTTACGCTGGTCGCCGGCATGATACCGATTGCGCTTGGCACCGGCCCCGGCGCCGCGGCGCGCGCCTCGCTCGCCAAGGCGATCGTCGGCGGGCAGATACTCTCGCTCCTCATTACCCTTCTCATCGTGCCGGTCGGCTACCACTTCTTCGAATCGGTCAAGCGCCGGCTCGGATTCGGCGTACACCGGTGAGACGCCATCCCCAAACTCTTGTCAAAAACAGATTGTTTGTCTAATATGTATCGTCATTACTTTTTTGGGGAGGTACGATGAAACGGTTATCTTTAACGGGAATGACGCTGGGAATCACCGCGGCGTTGTTTGTTTTCGCTTGTTCGAACGCTAAGAACAAAGGGGCGGAAGAGGGGGGAGATGAGATAATAGTCGGTGATAGCGACGTGACTCTTCCCGACACCGAAGGGGCCCTTCCCGATCAATCGGATGAAGCGGGGGACGGTATCCTTCTCGATGGAGATGAAACCCCGCTCGACGGCGAAGCCGACCTCTCACCTGATGGGGACACCCCTCAACCGAGCGACGGCGACGAAATCCTCATCACCGACAGCGACTCGCCGCACGCCGGTATGGGTCCTGGGACCGGGAACGGCTACGACGAAGGCTCCTCGAACGCCGACAATGTGAAGGTCAACGAGAACGGCGAACTCGAACTCGACAATGGATCCGAAACGGTGCAGACGCTCCTGCGGTACCTCTGGGTTCCCAACTCGGTGGACGGCACCATCTCGAAGATAGATACCTTCGACAAGATAGAGGTGGGACGGTACCATGTCGGCCTTTCGGCCGCATCGGATCCTTCCCGCACCAGTGTCGACCTCGCCGGCAACATGATCGTTGGGGCTCGTGGCGATGGGACAGTTACCAAGATTGCCGGCCATCTCGACTTTTGTGTGGACCGCAACGGCGACAACATCATTCAAACCTCGACCGGCCCCACCGACATCCTGCCCCGGGACGCCGACGGCCGTTCGACCGATGAGTGCGTCGTCTGGGTTCGCCAGTTTTCACCGAACGATCTCAATTCTCCCTATGCTTGCGGCGGTATCCGTGGCGTCGCGGCAACCCCTGAGACGGGCACGAACTTCGAATACACGGGCCATGTCATGATCGGATGTTACACCGGTGATCCCTACTCCTACCGACTCAATGGCAACACAGGCGACATCATGCAGGTCTTTTCGATGGTGAGCGAGTTGAATCAAACCTGCCGTCCCTACGGCTATGTGCTCGATAAATATGGCCGCAACTGGGTTTCGTGTCGTTACATCCCCGAATGGCAGACACCGGTCACCGGCGGGCTCGCGTGGTTCGACATATACGACTCCTCCGAAAAGATCCACTATGTGCCCGACATTCCTCCGTATGGCGGTTTTGGCGGCTACTACGGCATAGCAATAGACCGCTGGAGCAACATCTGGATTACCACCTTCACCGACGGCTATGCGCATCGCTACACCCCCGACAACTCGCCGAACGCCGACCAAGGGACATGGACCTCGCTCAAGATAGCGACCGTCCACGGGTTCCGCGGCATCGCTGCTGACGACGACGGCTACATCTGGGCTATCTCGACCGAAGAAAACGACGGTCTCGGGTCACGAATCTACATGATTGACGGCTACACCTATCCCGATCCAGCCTCAGTGCATGGCCCTTACTATCTCAGCGACGGAACGGTGACCCCTTTCCAAGGAACCGGTGTCGGTGTGGATTTCAAAGGCGATGTCTGGGGCATGTCGCGCTGTGGCGGCGGACAGGGCTATGTCACCTATCTCAAGGTTGACCGGAGCGGTGCGCTGCCTACCGTGGTCGAGGCCGAGAAGAAGAATATCGCCGTCGGTAATGGCCCCTATGTCTATAGCGATATGATCGGCTACAACCTCAAGAAGTTCGCATCGAAAGAGGGGTGGTTCCGCCACACCTTCGAAATCTGCGCCTCTTCGCTCTCGACCGACTGGAAGAAAATCTATTGGGATGCCACCGTGCCGCAGGATACCCGCGTCATCATCCGGGCACGCACGAGTGACAAAGAGGCCGACCTTCCCTTCCAGCCGTGGCAGATACTCGTCGAGGTGCCGAGCGATGTCTCGCCAAAGGAGATCCCCGACACCCTGCCGCAAGGGCACTACATCGAACTCGAAGTGCGCCTCTATTCCAAAGTAGTGGGCGTCTCCCCCACCGTCGGCCAGATCGCCTTCGATTACGAGTGCGTGGATCCATCGTAGTTCCTCCTGTTTTCTTCCCCAAAATGTTGCAGGCTTCCCCTGCGGCGTTATACTATCCTGCCTGCCGAGATGGAGCCTCGCATGGAAAACTCCCGCCGCATAACCGTTGGTATCGTCGCGTTTCTCATGGCGATTTTCATTTTGCTCAGTTTTTATCTCTCCATTCATGGCCAAAAACTCGATTACCTCCTCTACCTTTACGGAGATGAC
>CALITV010000079.1 GCA_938048925.1 uncultured bacterium
ACGACTGGTGGTAATCTTCGTTATGATGCTCGGTATCGGACTGAGCGCTCCGCTCTACGGCGCGAAGAAGAAATTCGCGCCTGACGAGGGAGTGGGAGAAAAGAAGAGCGAGGAGACGGCCCCCGCCGCCGCTCCTGAGAAAGAAAAGAAAGGAGGGCCGAAGGGGGCGGGAAAGAAGAAAGAAGAGAAAAAGAAAGAGGAAGAACCAACGGTGGAAAAGCCCGCTTCCGCCTCCGCGGCTCCTGCTCCGGCAGTGGCCCCTGCTCCCGCATCCGCGGCTCCCGCTCCGGCAGTCGCCCCTGCTCCCACATCCGCGGCTCTTGCTCCGGCGGACAAGCCCGCTTCCCCCCCCGTTGCTCCGGAGCAGACATCTTCACAGGCAGCCAATCTGACTGCCGCGTCGGGGCCGGTAACTCTCAAGGGAATCGTCGCCGATGCCGACACGCGGAACCCACTTACCGGCGCGAAGGTGACGACCAATGCGTTTCCGTATCCGTCGGTGACCAACAGGGACGGTTCGTTCCGCTATCCCATGCGGCTCAAGCCGGGCCGCTACACCATCACGGTCGAAATGAACGGTTACAAAACATTTTCGCAGGACATAGAGGTTCCGAAAGGCCTTGCCGAATTGCCGGTCAACATTTGGCTGGCGACCGAGCAGTCGCCGCTGCGCTCCATGGCCGAACATCCCGATGGCCGTCCCTTCGAGCCGGCCGGCGTCCAAGGGGCTAAAAAGGTTTTTGGTGAGACCGCCACTCCGCAAGAGGCGGTGGATCGGCCGGAAAAGACGGTTCAATCCGAAACTCACGGAGAACCGACCGGTGTCTATGTGATAACCGGCCACCTCAAGAACGCCAAGACGGGAGATCCGGTATCGGGCGAGATAACGCTCAAGGAGCAAAAACTGCCGGTGCCGGTGGATGCCGAGGGAAAATTCATTCTATCGCTCCAACCGGGCGAATATACCGTAGTGGTCCCGATCGTCGGCTATGTTCCCGAAGAGAAAAAAATCACGGTGAGCGGCAACGGTGATGTGACATGGATGCTCACGCCGGTAAGCCGCGAGCACTGGTTCTACGGCTACCACGGGAAGATGGTAAAGAGCGATGCCTCCCGGGTGGGAGAAGTACCTGGCGTGGCCGCGGTCGTTCCGCGGCGGCGCTATGACAGCGGCCTTGTTATCGCCGGATCGCCGGGGACCGAGAACGGCTTCTTCGTTGATGGGTGGCAGGTTCCGTTCGTGACGCATGCTCTTTCCTATGAACCGGTCATTCATCCGGCGCTCGTTGAGAAGAGCGAGGTCTCTTTCGGCGGCTTCTCGCCGGTCCTCTTCGACGCGGCCGGTGGTGCGGTGACGCTTACTCTTCGTGATCCACGGAGTGACCGGCTCGGCGGGCTCTTCGATGTGTCACTCTTCGGACTCTCGGTGCTTGCCGAAGGGCCGTTCACCGAGAACGACCTCTTCGCTGCAACGGTGCGCAAGGGGCTCACCGACATCTTTCCTCGTTTTTTCTATGAGGCGAAGGATGGGCTCGTTTACAACGACGAGTATGATGTGACGATCATCTACCTTCATAAGTTCCCCGAAAACCACCGGCTCCGTGTCTCTGCCTTCGGCGGGATGGACAGCATCGGCCTGCGTACCACTAGTCAACGCGACGGCGTGCCGGAACACACCGATCTTCTCGCCACCGCACAATCGTTCATCCGTCTCGCCGCCGATTACACCTACTCGTTTACCGAACTCGATACGATGCTGGCCAACCGCTTGTCGCTTTCTTACGAGAACCGCAGTTACCAGTATGCCTTCTATGCGGGCGGCGATTACGGTCTCACCACGCACCTCGTCGAAGGTCTCGATGAGTTCCGTTGGCGCTTCAACGAGCATCACCTTTTCACTATCGGCGGTTCGATGCGACTTGGTTTCTTCCATCCCGATACCGACTATATTTCTCTGCCGCTCGAGGGCGAGTCATTCCCCGTGCATGTCGCTCGTCCCATAGACGACCCCGGCTACCAACCCTACATCCATCCCACACTCTATGCCTTTTACGACCTCGCCTATGGTGGTCTTCTCGTGCGCCCCGGGTTCGTGTTCGGGCTCGATGCCCACAACAAAAAAGAAACACAGTGGTTCTGTGACCCGCGCCTCGAAATCTCCTACCGCTTCGACGAGACGATGAAACTGGCGCTCGCCGGCGGTCTCTACTCGCAGCGTCCCGACTACGAGATAGCGAGCGATCGTTGGGGAACCGAGACGATAGAGCCGGCGCACGCCGCGCACGCGGTTCTCTCATTCGAGAAGTCGTTCCTGTCGGCCTATACCATTGCGGTGAAGGGTTACTACAAGTATCTCTACAACCTTTTCCGCCGCTCGGGAGCCGATCCGCTCGAGTTCACCAACCTCGGTTCCGGCTATGCCGCCGGCGGCGCACTGTCGTTGAAGGTTGATCTCGCCGATACGCTCACCGGCTCGGCCGGTTACGCGTTCGGGGTGAGCGAGCGGAAAGACTCGCCCGCATCGGACTACCGATCGAGCGACGCCGATCTTCCGCACGCGGTCGTCCTCGCGGCACGGTGGACACCGGCGAAGGAGTGGGGTGTCTACGGCCGCTTTTCTCTCGTTTCGGGTGTCCCTTACTCGGCATTCTCGGGTGCCGAGTTCGTGGATGACGGTGTCTTCAGCCGCTACGAGCCGATCCCGGTGCTCGACAGTGAAGGCCGCGTTGTCCGCAACGGAGAGCGGCACGGGTTTACGCACACGCTCGACCTCGGCGGGGAATACACCTTTTTCCTCGACCAGATGATTCTCACCCTTTTTGCCGAGACGAGGGGGATCTCCACCCTCTTCGACAAGAACGCAGTGGGGAACCTTTACAGCACCGATTTTTCGCGGCGGGTTGATATCTCGACGACGCCGTTTATGGCGACCGTCGGAATCAGGGGAGAGTTTTAAGTGAGGTGCGCTATGGAACAATATCTTAGAGTGTTTTTTCTGGTAGGAGTGTTGTTCGGCGGTTGTATCGAGAACGCGACGGTTGCGCCCGACTGGGAAGTGACCACACCGCGTATCGTGGCGCTCACCGCCGATGCGCCGGTTTTCGCGCCGGGTGACACGGTGACCTTCTCGGCGCTCGTGGTCGGTCTCGACATGAACGCACGGTCAACGGCGCTCGCCGAGTGGCGGTTCGGCAACACACTTCAAAGTATGCCGCTCGACCGCGATGCCGTGTTCACCATCCCAGTCGCCGAGGATCTCGATCTCTTCTTCGGTGCGGCAGCGGAGGGCGACTACATCGCGCACGGCTATGCGACGGTCGGTGCCGCGATCACGGTGCGGCTCGCCGATGGAAACACGCTCATGGCGCGGAAGGACTTCCTGCTGGCCACGCCATCGGTCAAGGCGTCACTCAGGTACAAGAACCCATCAATCGAGCGGGTTCTCGTTGCTATACCGGGGGAGGCGGGACTCTCGATCGAACCGGGAAGAACCGTCACTCTCCCGGCGGGTATCAAAGCCGAACGGGTCGGCCTCTCGGTCGTGCTCGTCAAGAACGAGGCCATCACATGGTATCGTTATCGCTGGTATGTGGAACCGACGCCGATGGAAAAAATCACGCTTTCTGGCGGTTCTGCCGCCTCGACGATCGAAATTTCGGTGCCACGGCTTGCGCCGGTGATGGTCCACCTCGTCGTCGAGGACGCCACCGAGGAGAATAAGGAAACGCTCTATCACGGCGGTGTCGTGACGCTTTCGTTCATGGTGACGATCAGCAGCGTATCCGATGACGATGCGCTACCGAATGACAACGATCCCCTTCTGTCCGACGAATAGGCCCGCTGTCAAACTGGGCTGACAGCCTGACATCGAGACGCCAAGCGGCGGCCGAGTGTCTGCTAACTAACGGGAACTATTTATACTAATCGGTGGCACGGCGGTTGCTTCTCCCGCCCGTTCTGTGTTTTTGTGAGGAAACGAGTGAGAAACCGCGCCCTATTCGGTTTTCTGCTTTTTGTTGCGCTTTCGTTCGCCTTTTTTTCTCTCTATGCCCTTCTCCTCTCATTTGTCGTGCCGGAAGAAGCGGTCTCTGTTCCGGCTACCGAGAAGAAGGAGGCCTCGGTAACAGAAACGCCGCCGGAAGAGGTCCTCCGTTTCGGTTCTCAGAGCAGTCAGGGCGCCCTGCCCAATGTTTTCGACGCGGCGATGCGCGAGGTGACGCTACTCGCCGAGGAGAACCCCGAGGCGCTCTCGAGGCCGAAAGAGGTGACCATCGAGGAGATAAACGCTC
>CALITV010000080.1 GCA_938048925.1 uncultured bacterium
TCTCGCGTCCCGTCTGCTCGGGAACCGGTGTCTGGACGAATGAGCAATCGAAGCCGATTTCGCGTTCGGGGTGGGTAATGCGGAATCCGGCGTGCACCGATCCCGACTCATGCCAGCGGTCTTGCGGCCGCATGCCGTGGCGGTTTTCATAGGTAATCCAGTGATGCCACATCCCGCCGACGACCGGGGCGATTTTGTAGTCGTGACCGATGGTGAATGCATACGAGATGCCGCCGGAGAGTCGAAGCGGCTCGTAACCGTAGGTCATGGTGTTCTGGCTGGCGAGGTAGCGCTGATCGGCGTTCTCATAGTCCCATCCCCATACCTGCGTCTTGTTTTGGAGTTCTATCTGGCCGTTGTTTGACTGGAGGTGAAGGGTGCCGGTGATGACGAGGTCCTCGATAGGGTAGGCGGCGAAGCCGAAGTGAGGCGAGAGCGACCCGGTGACCGTGATCTTCGAGTTGAGTATTTGAAACGAGGGGTCGGAAGAGTCGGGGACATAGACATCGGTTTGGGTGAGCGTGTAACTGGTGAATGAGAGGCCGGCGCCGAGATGGAGATAGTCGTTTACCTTGCCGCCGAGTCCGACGGCGATATTGAACTGTTGGGAGCGGTCTTCGAGGAGTTCGAAGTGGAGCGAGTTGCTGAAGAACTGTTCGCGTTCGTCGTTGTAGTAGGGAGTCTGCGTCTGGACGCTCGTTGCGGGGAGGAGCAGGTAGAGGCCGAAGGTAAGCCGCTCTTCGATGATCGTTTTGGTGGCGCCGATGGCGAGGACCATCTTGATGTCGTTGTAGTCGGCGCTGCCGCGCGCACGAAGCAGTTTGTTGGTCGGCAGCGGTGTGAACCGCTGTTCAGGGTAGGGGACATCGTCACCGACATGGGTGATCTGGTCGGATGCCGCTTTGTCGTAGATGGTGTCGGGGATGTTGACATCGGGGATACCGTCGCCGTTCGCATCGGAGGTGGGGCGTGCGAAGTGGTTGATGTCGAGCGCCTCGACCATCATGAAAAAGCCGAGTTTCGCCGAATCGGGCATTTTCACGAGCAGCGCCGGGTTGAAGTAGGCCGCCTCGGAGCCGCCGGAGATCGTTCGCATCGAGAAGGGATTTGCACTGTCGGGCGCGCCGATGAGTTCGAGGAGCGACGATGCTCCGAGGATGGTAGGGAGTATTGCCAAGAGAGCAGCGAGCAAGTATCGCACCGGATGTTTCCTCGTCGAATGTCCCAAAACAGATGGCATTATGGCCTCTTTACTATCCGAGTCAAGAAAGGGGGAAGAAACGCTTCAAAAAAGACCGGAGACGATTCCGTCGGCGGAAAGATCCATTCGTTCGGCGGCGGGCGATTCGGGAAGCCCCGGCATTGTCATGATGTCGCCGGCATAGACGACAATGAAGCCGGCACCGGCGCAGACTTTGATGTCGCGCACTTCGAGCGTAAATGCGGTGGGTTTTCCGCGGAGGTCGGGCTGGTCGGAGAGTGACGACTGGGTTTTTGCCATGCACAGGGGAAGCATCGCATAGCCCCACGAAGTCAGTTCTTCTATTTTGGCGAGCACGGTGCGGGGTATATGCACCGCCGCGGCGCCATAGATCGTTTTGGCTATCTTTTCGATTTTTTCGGGCAGAGGGTCGGACAAATCGTAAACGAACCGAATCGGACCGTGATCTTGTTGTGCCAGTTGCCACACCTCGTCGGCAAGATTACCTGCTCCCGCGCCCCCGCGACTCCATACTTCGATCGCAAAGCAGGGGACGCCGATTTCTTTGCAGAGTTCTGCTGCTGTGGCGATCTCTGTCGGCGAATCGTCGGGAAACCGATTGATCGCAACCACGACAGGGCGTCCGAAGAAGCGCATGTTCTCGATGTGTTGAGCGAGGTTGGGAAATCCGCGTTCGATGGCCGTCGGATCGTTCTGGAGAAGATTCTTACGTGCGATGCCGCCGTGATACTTCAGCGCCCGCACCGTCGCAACGATGACGACGACATCGGGGGGGCGGACTCCTTTTTGACGCGAGACGAGGTCGAAGAACTTCTCGCCGCCGAGGTCAGAGCCGAAACCCGCTTCGGTTACCACGATGTCGGCAAAGCGGCGTGCGATGTCCATTGCGATGACCGAGTTGGTCCCGTGGGCAATGTTGGCGAACGGGCCGGCATGACCGAGTGCCGGATTACCTTCGATGGTTTGGACAAGGTTCGGCATCAGGGCATGTTGGAGGAGAATTGCCATGGCGCCCGGTGCGTTGAAGTCGCGTGCATAGAGGGGCGCCCCTTGCGGTTTGATGGCAACGATGATGTTCGCCAGCCGTCGCTTGAGATCCTCGATGTCATAGGCGAGCGCAAGTATGGCCATGATTTCGGAAGATGCGGTGATCTCGAATTTGCTTTCGCGTACCTGTCCCGCCTCTTTTCCGAGGCCGATGACTATGTTTCGAAGGGCACGGTCGTTCATGTCGAGGACCCGATGCCAGACGATCTCACGCGGTAGGAGACACTGCTGGGTGACCCGCGCATACTGGTTGTCTATGAGTGCCGCAAGCAGGTTATGCGCCGCGGTGACAGCATGTATGTCGCCGGTGAAGTGAAGGTTGATATCGGTCATCGGCAGCACCTGCGCATAGCCGCCGCCTGCGGCGCCGCCTTTGACACCGAATACCGGTCCGAGTGATGGTTCACGGAGGGTAACAATGCTGGGTACGCCGATCCGATTGAGCGTGTCCGACAGGCCGATGGAGACGGTCGTTTTTCCTTCACCGAGCGGTGTCGGTGTCATTGCGGTAACGAGTACTTGGCGGGCACGCGGTTCGGCGAGTGAGCGTGCCGAAAGTTTTATTTTGGCGATATAGTCGCCATAGTGTTCAAGATGTTCTTTGCCGAGTCCCATGCGTTCGGCGATAGACTCGATGGGGCGGAGAGGTGTGCTGGTTGCGATTTCGAGGTCGGTCGGCAACGGCTCCTCCATGCGATGAAAGTGTTTGTGGAATCTTAACGAAGATCATCCCAAAAAACAACCGGATCTCACCGATGGCGAAAAAGTTGTCAAGAGGAGGTGTCTTGCATATAGTCCTCCGATGCCGCATGTTGGTTTTTGTAAGGGGGAATCTATGCAGCGTGTAGAGCTCATGGAACGAATCGAACAGTTGCTCAAGAGTCATCCGAAGGTCGAGTTCAATGTGTCACGCGAAGAACTCATCTTTCATGCCGTGACCCGCGGTAAAACGCTCATCACGGTCAGCGGTTCGCTCGCGACATGGACGCCGATTGAGTCCACCGGGCGTAGCCCCAAAGATACGCTCATCGTGAGGCGCCCCGAAAGCGAGATGAGCATAGATTGGACGAGCCCCGCCTGCAATCCCTGCACCCCTGACACCTTCGAGGTGCTCTTCAACGACGCGCTCGAGTTTCTCTCGAAGAAGCAGTCGTTCTATGTGACCGACCGGGTCCTCGGCGCCGATCCGGTCTATGCGCTTCCCTGCCGCACCATTACCGACCGGTCGCTCGTTGCGCTGTTCACCGACAACATGTTTCGGCCGGTTCCCCCCGATATTCACAAAAGTATCTTTGCCGACAAGGGCTTCACGATTCTTGCGCTTCCCTACAACAAACTCGATGCCAACAAATATGTCGGCCGCCTTCGCAAACTGCCGAGCGGGAAGACGAGCGACATGGCGATAGTCATGGATTTCGATAACCGCATCGGTATCGTCATCGGATCGGCCTATCTCGGCACCGTCAAAAAGATGATGTTCACCGTGATGAACTACTACCTCCCCGAGGCGGGCATCCTGCCGCTCCATTGCTCGGCGAACGAGGGAAAAAAAGGCGACTGCGCCCTCATGCTCGGTCTGTCGGGGACCGGCAAGACGACCCTCTCGGCCGATCCGGAGCGGGCGCTCATCGGTGACGACGAGCATGGGTGGGACGATCACGGCATCGCCAACTTCGAGTATGGCTGCTATGCAAAACTCATCAATCTCAACAGAGAAAAGGAGCCCGACATTTACAACGCCATCTTCCATCAGGCGCACCATCTCAAACACGGCGCGATCATCGAGAATGTCATGGTGTTCCCCGACGGGACCTTCGATCTCTTCGATGGCCGGCTCACCGAGAACAGCCGCGGCAGTTTTCCGCTCTCGTTCCTGCCGAAGGTAAAGGAGTCGGCAACCGGTGGTCACCCGACGACGATTCTTTTTCTTACCGCCGACGCAAACGGCGTTCTGCCGCCGGTCGCAAAACTCACCAAAGAACAGGCGATGCTGTGGTATCTCATGGGCTACACCTCGAAACTTGCCGGCACCGAAACGGGCGTCAAGGACC
Source organism: uncultured bacterium (assembly GCA_938048925.1). Taxonomy (GTDB): domain Bacteria; phylum UBP6; class UBA1177; order UBA1177; family JAKLFG01; genus CALITV01. The sequence goes on from CALITV010000080.1 coordinate 4,321, forward strand.
CCGAGAGCACTTTTTCCCGCTTCTTCGGGGAACCGTTCTTCCCGCGCAATCCCAACGATTATATCAACCTTTTCGGCGAGAAACTCGAGAAGCACCATGTCCATGTCTATCTAGTCAACACCGGCTGGTCGGGCGGCCCCTACGGAAAAGGAAAGCGCATGGACATTACTGTGACCCGGCGCATCGTCTCGGCGGCCCTGAGCGGTGAACTCGAACCGGTGCCTTACCGCGAGGACACACTCTTCCATATCATGGTCCCCGAGCAGTGCCCCGGCGTTGATCCCACTATCCTCAACCCCATCAACACATGGGAGGACAAAGAGGCCTTCCACTACCGTGCCGAGAAACTCGCCGAAGAGTTTTCGCGTCACTTCGACCGTGCTTACGGTTTGCGCAACATCAACCCGGCAGTCGTCAAGCAGTGTCCCGGAAAATAGGGGCGGTCAGCGACAGGACTGGTGCACCGCTGGCGAACGCCGCGGTGAGAGAAGCGCGCCCGCGACAATGATGAGTGCGCCGCCGCCAAGAATGAAGGCGTTGGGGAGAAGTGAAAGGAAAACGATCTCATTGACGGCGGTAAACACGATGGTGAGGAGAAAGAGCACCGACGCCGTATTGACCGGAATGTCGCGGAGCGCATAATTCCAGCAGAGATAGGCGCCGCCCGATTGGAAAACGCCCATCTCGAGAAGCCAAAACCATTCGTCGGGCTGCCGCGGTTTCGGGCAGTCGCGCAAAAGGAGGGGCATGACGAGTACCGCAGAGACGGCGAATATCTTGAAAAGAAACTGGATGACTTTGATCGGATCGGTGCGAATCGGCCGCACGAGGTCGGCCGAAAAGTACACATACCACCCGAAGGTGGCACCGGCGAGTACTGCCCAGAAAATACCGATGCCGACATTGTTATCGCCGAAAGAAAAGGTATCCTTGCCATAGACGATGAGGAGCATACCGCAGAGCGAGAGAATGAGCGCCATCGTTTCCCGTCGTGTCGGGCTGACGCCGGCAAGGAAGAAGGAGAACAGGAAAACGAACACCGGTGAGAGATTTTCGAGGATCATGACGAGCGTTCCCGATATTGAAACGAGAGCAAGATGAAAGGTTATCGTGTTCAGAAAAAGGCCGACGAACGAGAGCAAAAGAACGGTCTTCCACCGCTCGCGCCACTCTACGGAGAGGTTGCCGGTAACAGCAAGGAAGGTTCCGAAGATGCAGGCGCCGATGATGACGCGCGCCGCCGCAACCCACAACATATCAACGCCG
>CALITV010000081.1 GCA_938048925.1 uncultured bacterium
GATCGCCTATGTCCCCGTCATAGACCTCATGGCATCTCAAGGAGACACCCCGTGGCAGATTCTCGTCGCGACTATGCTCTCGTCGCGCACTAAGGACGAGACGACCGCCGCCGCTGCGCGGCGACTTTTTGCGGTGGCCGATACACCGGAAAAGACGCGCGAGGTGCCATCTCGCCAACTCGAGCGTCTCATCTTCCCGGTTGGCTTTTACAAGGTCAAGGCGCGAACCCTCCGTGACCTCGCCCGCACGGTGATCGAACGGCACGGCGGAGATGTTCCCCGAAAACTCGACGATCTGACAGCGCTTCCGGGCATCGGTATCAAGACAGCGACGCTCGTTCAAATAAAGGCGTTCGGCAGAGACGAGATTTGTGTGGACACCCATGTCCACCGCCTCGTGAACCTCTGGCGCATCGTCGAGACGAAAACCCCCGAAGAGACCCGGACGGCGCTCAAAAAGTCGGTGCCGAAACGATACTGGCGCACGATAAATCAGGATCTCGTGACGCTCGGTCAGACCATCTGCAAGCCGCAGAAACACTACTGCGAGCGTTGCCCGGTACACGATATCTGTCCCGCCGCATTTCGCCCGGTTCAGCGGAAATTGGCGCGCACTTCGTCCCGGATAAATGGGTAAAGTCGTTGGTTTGCCGCGACGATAGAACCGCCGACGATGTAGTCGTCGCCGCCGTCGAAGTCGGTGACGATGCCGCCCGCCTCTTTTACGATGAGGCTCGGCGCCGCGACATCCCACGGTGAGAGGCCGTATTCCCAAAAAAGGTCGAAACTGCCGCGCGCCACATAGAGCAAATCGGCCACCGCCGATCCCAATCGCCGGAGCGCCCGCGTCTTACGGATGACGCTGTTGAAGACGCCGAGTGTATCCCTCGGAAGCCCTTTGGTAATGTCGGCGAATCCGACGGCACCGACCGCATGGAGCGGATCGTTGGTTTCGCTCACCCGTATCGGATTGCCGTTCAAAAGAGCGCCCTTCCCTTTCTCGGCTGCATACAGTTCGTTCAGCGGTGGAATGAAGCAGACCGCGAGATCAATTTCTCGCCCGTTCCAATGAGCGACGGCGATGCTGTAGAAAGGGATACCGGCAACGAAATTGGTGGTTCCATCGAGCGGATCTATGATCCAAAGAGCCCCCGTCGAGAGCGCCGTACGCGGATGGTATTCCTCACTGAGGAACGGGACATCGTCGAGTTTCGCGAGTTCCGTCATCAGAAACCGCTCGGCATGCCGGTCGGCATCGCTGACGAGGTCCCGCGGCGATTTGAACTCTTTTCGGAGGGAAACATCGCGGAAATAGCCGGCGAGAACGGCGCCTGTCTCGCGGACCGCCTGTTCAACTGCACGCCGCATTAGTCTCTTCGGGTTCGTCAGGAAGATGTGCGGCGATAGCCCTCTCGGCATTCTCTATCATCGAGGCGAGGAATCTCTCTTCCTCTTCGGTGAGATTGCCGCGGCATTTCTCCTCCAGAAGATGCAAGAGGCCGAGATTGAAGCGGGCGAGGGTAATATCCACCGGTGCGTCGGGGGCGCCGCGCAACTTGATCTCCCCGAGGCTATACATCACCGCCGAGTAGATCGAGGAAACGAGCCGTTCAAACGAGGGGACGAAGATCTCGCCGACAGTGATGATACGCTCCGGTGCGGAATCGTTCATTGTTCCATACGGTTCTTGGCGAGCAAAGCGGTGATGCCGTTCTCGTCTATCTCGATATACTCGTCGCTCTCGGGAAGCGATTCGAGTATCGCTTCGTACTCTTTGCGGGAAATCTCTCCCTTTCTCAGTTTCCGCTCGAGAAGTCGCATATCCATCTCGGAAAGCGGATGCGTCGTTTTCTTGGTATTCATATCGTATCTCCTTATCGTGTTGCCCGATGACTTTACTACGGGGTGAACTCTACGGTCATCGTAGCACCCGAAGAACCTTTACCGCCCATGTAGAGGGGAGAACCAGGTATCGCCAGCAAGCACGCGGTCGTGACGCCCCCCGCTACGACGGTGCCGATGATAGTCCAGAACCACCACGCGGTGACCACCGATCCTTCATCCTTCTTGCGGCCGATCGAAAGTGATCCCGACACGATCGAGGAGACCGGATTGAAACCGAGATCGTCGGCAAAGAGGTTATCGAACGAGTGTCGTAGATCCTCGATGCGGGTGAAGTCGCTGCTCGACGGTAGTGGGAAGGAGAGATTTTCCTCCTTGTAGGTCTCCTTCGGAACATTGAGCAGGCGGAATTGCACTTTTGCCTCGGTGCCGGCTGTGCCCTCTTCCAATGCCGTATGAACAGCGAGCAGGCGGTCAACCTTCGCTGCTTTGCCGACTGCAATCGCCTGTTTCATCATCGCCGCACCGCCAAACTCGGCAACTGCCAGTTTTTCGAACTGCGCCACTGGTTCGGCACCGTCGCCAGTCTTGAGCACTTCGTCTATCTTCTCGGGCGCGCCGTCGCGCACCGTCACGATACCGCCGACATCACGGTAACCGCTCTTATGGATACGCCAGTAGTGCTTGCCGGAAACGAGCCCCTCGATCGTCATCGGGGTAACGCCGACGATACGGCCGTCAATGTAAATGGTCGCACCGACCGGGTCGCTTGTCACCTTGAGATCGCCGAGCGGTTGCATCATCATCTTGCTCTTGAGTTTGTCGAAAAAGTCCACAGTGTCCTCGTCGGTCTCCTTGTCGGGTTCATAATCGGGATTGAGGACGAGCACCTTTTTGAAAAAACCGGAGGCCTTGTCGTCCTCTTCGAGGAGTTTCCATGTCGCACCGGTGTAAAAAAGCGCCTTGACGAGCAGTGTGTAGTCATAGAGCACATCTATCCGTTTTTCGAGGAGATCAACCGCCGCATTGAATTTGCCAATGGCTTCCTCCGCCTCACCGTCATCGAGCAGTTTTTTTCCTTCGTCGAGATACTTCTGCGCCTTGTCGGCATCACTGATCAGTTTCTCGAACGAAAAGTCGTTGAATATGCGCGCGTCACTTTCGAGAAAGCGATAGTTCGAAAGTTCGGTCAGGTAGTTCCCCACGGTGCGGACAATGTCCCTTGCCTTCTTTTCGGCGGCGCTGTCGGCGAAGAAGTAGAAGACGGCGATGCTTTTCGCCGTTCCATTATCCTCGTCGAGATCGTCACGGGAACCGCCTCCTTTCGTCCGCGATTTTTGCGAGGAGGCTGAATCGAAATCTTCCTCTTCATCGAACGAAGACGATCGTTTTTTGCTTTTTGTCTTCGCCGGTGCTTCCTTGAAATCCTCGTCGTCTTCGAGATCGAAACTTGCCGCCTTCGCGGTCGAACCGAACGACCACTGGCCCATGCCGTTGATCGAGGAGAAAAAGAAGAGCCCCGCGACGAGCGTCGAAACTGTTTTCATCATGACCCGCCTCGCCTCATCATCATCATTGTTATGTCGAAGAGGCCTATCAAAAAAAGAGGAGATTGTCAAATTTTACTTTGTTTTTCATATCGTTGCAAATGCGTTTCTCCGCGGTATAATGAATGTCGTCACCGAGATGGAAACGAGGTCCCCGATGGGAAACGACACTATTAAGAACCCCGAAGAGGCGCGCCGATTCGCCCGCGTGGTTATCTCCGACATCGCGGCATACAACGGTCCAAAAGTCGAAAAAGGCCTCCGCGAGGACACTCTGTTTGAGGAACTGCGCGACGAACTCTACGACGCCGAGCTCTTCTACCGCTCACGAGTGGACAAAACACTCTGCGACGCAACTAACTTTTTCAACATGGCAGTGATAGACCTTCTCATCAAAGCGAAGCGCCACATCGAATCTCCCCTATGGTGAGCAATGACGGATTACGCATGTTTTCTCTGATCGCCGACTATCCGGAGCGCGCCGATCGCCTGCTCGCCGACCTCCTCGGCCTGTCGCGCACCCGTATCCAGCGCAACATCGAGCGACAGAACATTTTGCGTAACGGAACGGTGCTCGCCAAGAACTCCTTCTCGCGTTTCCGTTCACGCGACCTCATCGAGGCGGAGATAGAGCCACTCGAAGAACTGTCGCTCGAGCCGGAGGCGATACCGCTCTCCATTCTGTATGAAAACAACGATTTCCTCGTGGTGGACAAGCCGGCCGGGTTGGTGGTTCACCCGGCGCCGGGGCATCCGCGGGCAACCCTCATGAACGGCGTCCTCCATCACCTCGGCCTCCGCGGCGGCACCGACATCCGCCCGGGGCTCGTTCACCGGATAGACAAAGACACATCAGGGCTTCTCGTCGTCGCCTGCTCGCCTGCCGCATTCGAGGAACTTTCCTCCCGTTTTGCGCGGCACGACATCGAACGAACTTACTTTGCGCTGGCGTGGGGGCGTTTTACCGAGACGCGGGGAACTATTACGACGGGCCACGCCCGCGATCCGCACGATCGGCGTCGGTTCTACCCCGCCCTCGGCGGAAGAACCGCGGTGACCCACTACGAGGTGGTCGAACAATACTCGGCGGCAGCGTTCCTCCGGATCACGCTCGAGACCGGGAGAACACATCAAATACGTATGCACCTCAGACACATCGGCCACCCGGTGGTGAACGACGATCTCTACGGCGGCGTCCGCAAGACCGGTCACCCGGCGCTCGACCGGACGGTGAACGCCTATCTCCGCCAGATGCTCCACGCCGCCGACTTGGGGTTTGTCTGCGGCGGGCAACGGTGGCGGTTCTCGTCGTCGGTGCCCGACGACATGGCGACGGTGCGCCGAGCGTTTGCGGAGTTCGGGTGAAACGAAACGCAGCATAAGGAGGATGGAGTGGAACGAAAGAAGGTGCTCGTGTTCGAGACGACGAAAACGCTCATGCGCGCCTATGAACTGGCGCTCCGCGGTTCGATGTGGACTTTGATAAAGATACAGCAGGAGGGGCGTCTTTTCCCAGCGATAGAATCGGCCTCTCCCGATGCGATGATCGTAGAGCGCCGCGCGCTCTCAAGCGAGGTGCTGGATGCGCTCGGAATGCTTCCGATCCCTATTGTTTTCTGCGCCAAAGAAAAGGAAAATCTGGCAACGGGACGACTCTATCTGCCGCGGCCCTTCTCGTGCGACGAACTGTTCGAAACGCTCAACGCAGCGCTCGAGTGGAACCCTGATCTCCTTGCCAAGGAGTCGGCAACGATCGAAGAGGAGGAGGAAGAGCCACTCGTTCTCACGGCGCCGGACGAAGAAGATTCCCCGTCGGTCATTCCAATGGAGACGGAAGAGGAAGAGCCCGCGAAGACCTTCGAAGACCTTCCTCAGCCGATGGAGAAAGAATCGGCGATCTCTCTTGCCGCCGAACCCACCGTGGTCCCCGATTCCATGCCGAAAACAACCGAGACTGTTGAAGAGATGTCTCGGTTGGTGACAGAGCCATCGCTCATCGCCAAAGAGGATGCTCCCCCGGAGGCAAGAACGCCCGAAACGGCGAACCTCGCGGCGGACGAAGAACCTCCGGCGGGATCGTTCGTCACCCAGATAGCGGAACAGGTCGAAGAACGGGTGGTCGAAGAGATTGTCCCTCCTGACATCGAGATACCCGAGGGAGTGCCGCTCCCCGAGATGATCCGTGCGCTCGTCCGTCGCGAACTGCGAGAAGTGATGAAGGAGTATTTCTGGGAGGAGGCTCCGTTCCTCATGCGACAGGTGCTCGAGGAGGAGATTCGCAAACTCGCGGCGAAGCAATGACCTTCGGCCGCATCGTCGCGCTCGACATCGGTGTGAAGACGATAGGGGTCGCGATGAGCGACCCGCTCGGCGTTATCGCAACCCCGCTCGGAACGGTGAAGCGCGGACAATCCATCGAGGAGGATCTGGCGGCGCTTCACGCTCTGTTGAAAGACTACGAGATAGCGCGCTTCGTTGTCGGTTGGCCGCTCAAGCGGGACGGTACCGAAAGTGAGATCATGCCGATCGTACGCGGCTTCGAGCGGCGGCTGAAAAATGAGTTTCCCTCTATTCCGATAGATCACGAGAACGAGCTTCTCTCGACCCGCACCGCGCGGGAGAGGATATCCCACGCGCCGAAGGGGCGCGCCGACAAGCTCAGCGGCCGCCTCGACGCGGCGGCGGCGGCGGTGATACTTGAAGGATATTTGGAAAAACTCCGGAGAAAAGCGGATCTCAGCGGATCCCCGAAGTGATGTTGAGCCGCTTGAGATCGTTCTCTATCTTGTCGGGGCACTTCGCATAAAGTTCGGCGATATCCCGGATGACGCGAAAGGCGGCGATATCCATACCGGTGAATTGGACGCCGATGCCGTCGCCATCCTTGCGGCTCACGATCCCCTTGAGCGTCGCCGCGAGATTCTTGCGGTTGCTCTTGACGGTAATGACGATGTCTATGTCTTCGTAGGGCTCGAAACCGTTGCGGATGGTAATGAAGGCGCCGTTGACCGAAAGATCGCGAAGCGTTCCTTTCCCTTTCTTTTCTCCGTGCGAAATCTCCGCTTCGCCGTTCAGTTTGAAACGAATGCCGCGACGG
>CALITV010000082.1 GCA_938048925.1 uncultured bacterium
CGATGGCGGTCGCGGCGGCGACGATATCGTTTCTTGCCCTTTTTCTTCCCTTCCTCTTGGTGCCGGGGTTGACCTCACTTCTTTTCAGAGAACTCATCCTCGTCATTGCCGGGGTAGTTGTTATCAGTCTCGTCGTGGCGCTTACGATGACGCCGCTGATTTCGGCGATATTCCTAGTGAAATCGGGGAAAAAGGATAGCACGCCGGGACTTTTTGAGCGCGTTTTTTCCCGCTTCACCGAAGGATATGGGAAAATGCTCGCCCGACTGCTTCATTGGCGCTGGGCGACGGTTCTCATCTTCCTTTCGCTTCTCATCGGATCGCTCTTCGCGCTGGGTGGTCTGGGGACCGAGTTTCTTCCGCAGATGGACGACGGTCGCGTCATGGTCAAGGTGCGTCTGCCGACCGGTGCCTCGGTCGCCGAGACCGATCAGGTTATCAAGAAAATAGAAAGGATATTCACGGACGATCCCCTGATTGAAAGCAGATTTTCTCTGGTGGGAGGCAAGGTATGGGGGCTCTACACCTACGAGATAGCGAACGAGGGGGAGATAAACATTCAGTTGGTTCCGCCCGGCAAAAGAACGGTGACGACGAAAGAATATATCGAGCGGATCCGGCCGCTGGTCGGCAAGGTGCCGGTCCCCGGCGGCAAGGCGATGGTGTCGCAAATGAAAGTCAAGGGGATCCGGAAACTCGGCGAGGCCGATATCGAGGTGAAGGTGCGCGGTTCCGATGTGGAAGGCCTCTTCAAGCAGGCCCAGCGGATAGCTGGCGCGATGAACGAACTCCAGCACTTTGCCAATGTCTATGTGTCGCTCGACATGACCAAACCGGAATATCAGGTGCGCATCGACCGAGTGCGAGCCGCCGAACTGGGTGTTTCGGTGGACGATATTTCCACCGCGCTCCATACGCTGGTGAGCGGAACAGTGGCGAGCCGGTACCGCGACGGCGACGAATACTACAATATCCGCCTCATGATTCCGGAGCGTGAGATGACATCACGCCAGAAAGTAGAGAATCTTCCGTTGCGCTCCCGCAGTGGCGGGTATCTCCGCTTGCGGGATGTGGCGACGGTCGCCGAAGCGGTCGGTCCGGTCGAGATTTCCCGCGAAAATCAGGTCAAACAGGTCATCGTGCGGGGCGACGCGGCCGGTGTCACCGTGGGGCAGGCACTTCGCGAATTGCAAGAGAAAATTGGCGAAACGCCGCTTCCTCCCGGCTATGAAATCTCCTATGGCGGGCAGGCACAGATGATGGACGAAATGAAGACCAATGTTTTTACCGTACTCGCCTTCGCCCTCTTTTTCGCCTTCATCGTACTGGTGGTCCAGTTCAATAGTGTCAAACTACCGGCAATGATCCTCGGCAGTGTGCCTTTCTGTTTGGGGGGGCTGGTGTATCTGGTATGGGTGACCTCCGTGCCGCTCGGAGCCACGGTTATTATTGGTCTTCTGGTGGTAGTTGCGGTGACGGTCAGCGACGGTGTGCTTTTGCTCACCTTTGCCGACGAATTGCGCGATTCGGAGCGACTGTCGCCCTTTGATGCCGTGATAAAAGCAGCAAAAATACGATTGCGCCCCCGCCTCATGACGAGCGTGGCCGCCATCGCCGGCTTCCTGCCGCTTGCGCTTGCGCTCGAAACGGGCGGTGACATGCTCCAGCCGATGGCGGTCGCGGCGATCGGCGGCATGTTGATGGAGATACTGGTGGCGCTCTTCCTGATGCCGGCGTTCTATGTCCTGTTGACACGGAATACCGCAACACGCATATGAGGTTTCATGGAACACCCGCACCATACTGTTCCTGCGACGGATCTTACCCGGTCATTTGTCATCGGCATCGTCATAAATGCGCTGTATGTGGCCATCGAGTTGGCGGCGGGCCTGTATTACCAATCGCTGTCGCTTATCTCCGATGCCGGGCATAATTTGAGCGATGTCGCGGCCCTGGGCTTGGCGTTGCTTGCGTGCAGGCTGGCGAAGGTGCGGCCCGACGACACCTTTACTTACGGCTATCGTAAAGCGACCATTGTGGTGTCGCTGGTCAATGCGGTCATCCTTTTGGTAGCCATCGTCGGTATTGTTGGGGAAAGCATAGAGCGGTTCCGCAATCCCGTACCGGTGCCGGGAGGCCCCATTATTGTCGTGGCCGGGATCGGCATCGTCATCAACGCCGTTTCCGCATACCTATTCTTCAAGGACAAAGAGAGCGACCTTAATGTGAAAGGAGCCTACCTGCATCTCATGGCCGATGCCGGAGTATCGCTCGGTGTCGTGGTGTCAGGGGTTCTTATCTTCTTTTTCCATATCCACTGGATAGATACGGTGACCAGCCTTATCGTCGTGATGGTTATCTTCTATTCGACTTGGAGCCTTTTCAAGGAAAGCCTTACGCTCACGCTCGACGGTGTGCCTCACGGCATTGATCTCCAAAAAGTGGTTGCAACAATACAGAAAGAACCGGGCGTCCTCGGTGTGCATCACCCCCATGTGTGGGCGATGAGCACGACCCAGAACGCACTTACGGCACACATCGTCGTTCCTTCGACTGCCACGATGGGAACGCTGATAACCATCAAGAAAAACATCAAGAACGAACTGGAGCACCTGAATATACAGCATGTCACCATCGAGTTCGAAACAGAGGATGAACAATGTGCCGACTGCAAATAACGGGAGGATATTGCCATGACGCCTGAAAGTCTGCGGTCATCCGCGGAAAAAGTGAAAAACATCCTTGGTCTCGATTCTTCTTTGGTCGGAGTGAAGTTCCTGTTCGCCGAAAAGGAACTTCCTCCGGCTGTCGAGAAACTGGCCGGCCACCGCTATTGCCAAGCGGTGATGAAAGCGCGGCACGGCGCCCATGTGCTCCTCGATGCCGACGGTATCGCCTGTCCGGCGGCGGCGGCGGCCTTCGGATTCAAACCGTTGCCCGATCCATTGAAAACCGGCAAAGGGCTTGTCGGTTTCGGCATTACGCAGGAGGAACATACGGGCCAAACCATGTTCGAGGGGATGACCACCTTGTCTCCGGGATTGCTGAAGGCGCTCTATCTTTTTCCGCTTGAAACGGCGGCCGTCGAGCCCGATGTGGTGGTGGTAGAGGGCGAGGTCGAGAAATTGATGTGGCTTGCCCTTGCCGATCTCAATAGCAAAGGCGGCCACCGGGTTCACGGCAGCACCGCGATACTGCAAGCGGTCTGCGTTGATGCGACCCTCATCCCCTTTGTTCACAAGTCCTTCAACATGAGTATGGGATGCTACGGGTGCCGCGACGCCACCGATCTCGGTCCGGGAGAAACGGTACTTGGATTTCCTTTCGAAGAGTTCGAGGCTATCGTGCAGAGCGTGATAGCGCTCGGTGAGAGGGCGATCGGCAATTCGCGCGCGAAAAATGCGTTGGCTCTGTTGAAGCGCAAGGATGCGGAGCAGATCGGTAAAACGGACCCGTTCACCAAGCAATCGTCTTCTCACAAACCCATCTTCTTTGTTTTGTGAAAGGAAATATATCTCAATAATATCGACTTATTGCAAGTGTAACCTGATAGGCGGCTTGACAAAGAGAAAGGAGAGACATACAAACACTTCGTTGATTTGCTAATTGACTAATTGATGGAGCCACGATGGAAAAAATATTAAAAATGATGAGCGCCTTGGGTGAGAAGAATCGGTTGCGTATATTCATGGTCCTGCTGGAGCACAAAGACCTGTGCGTATGTCAACTCGCCGCTTTGCTCGGGTTGGCGATGCCGACCGTTTCCCGCCACACCAGCATTCTGCGGGAGGCCCGTTTGGTGCAGAGTCGCAAAAGCGGTCGGTGGGTCCACTTCAGTATTGCCGACTCGATACCGGAGCTCTTGGTGGCTTGCTTGAAAGAATCGCTCGGTGATTCCGAGCAGGTGCAGGACGATCGAAAAAAGGTGGCAATGATGTTATGCGGCGAGACCAACCCCGCCTGTATGACAGAAAGATAGTTAGGAAAAAACAACAAAGAAGGAGAGAAGGTATGGACGAGAAAACGAAAGAATTGATAGCCATCGGCGCCTCGGTGGCGGGACATTGCCAGCCCTGTTTGACCTACCATGTTAACGAGGCCAAGAAACTCGGCCTCTCCCATGGCGAGATCGAAGCGGCCGTGGCGGTAGGGAAAATGGTTGAAAAGGGGGCGATGGCGGCAATGAACAAGTTCGCCGACGATCTTCTTAAAAAAGAGGAAACGCCCCAAAAGTTGAGCGTGTACGATCCGGCGATGTGTTGTTCGAGCGGCGTCTGTGGGCCGCAAATCGATCCAGCGCTCGTGGAATTTGCCGGTGCGCTGAAAGTGGTGGCGGAACGGGGTATCGTGGTTCAGCGATTCAATCTCTCCCAGCAACCCAAGGCGTTCGCCGAACATCCGCAAGTCAAGCAGTTCTTGAACGAACAGGGCAGTAAGGCACTTCCACTTATTTTTATCAATGACGCACTGGCCTTGTCCGGTCGCTATCCGACCGCCAAGGAACTCTTTGACATGTTAAAGATTGAAGAGAGCGCGTTGCCGGAGAGGGACTCTCTCTTCAAAAACCTGCGTCTGAAAGCGACACCCCCGAGAAAAACGGATGTGTCTTGTTGCGGCGGCTCCGACGAAGGGGGGTGTTGCTGATGAAGAAACTTCTTGATCAGGCTCCCCGATTCCTGTTTTTTACCGGCAAGGGCGGCGTCGG
>CALITV010000083.1 GCA_938048925.1 uncultured bacterium
CGATCCCCATGCAGGAGAAGTGTGGTCACCTGCCGCGGTGGTGCACCGTGCGAAAGAGTGCGGAGCGCCGAGCATCAGTTTCACCTACAGCGAACCGACGGTCTGGCAGGATTATCTTCTCGACACCGCGCGCATTGCTACGACAGAAGGAATCCGAACGATCATGGTCACCAACGGCTACTTCACCGAGGCCTCGCTCGAACGACTTCTGCCGGTGGTTGACGCGTTCAACATAGATCTCAAGGGAAGTGCCGACTTCTACCGAACTCAGTGCGGCGCAACGCTCGAACCGGTTCTGCGCAACATCGGTCGCATCGCCGCGGAGCGCGACAAAGTTGTCGAGGTAACGACGCTCGTCATCAATGCTCTTCATGCCGATGACGATATCCTCGCGCTCGGCACTGCCCTCGTCGAACGCGGGGTCACGGTGTGGCACCTCTCGGCCTACCATCCCGCCTATCGTGCCACCGAGCCACCGACCGATGCACACCACCTCGTGCACCTGTTCGAGCGGATCCGTCGGGAGATCGCCGTTCCCCACCTCTACCTCGGCAATCTCTGGAAGGGCGAAGGGAACGAAACCCGCTGCGCCGCCTGCGGGACGCTCCTCATCGTGCGCCATGGGTTCACCGTCACCCGCACTATGCTCCGTGAAGGTGCCTGTCCCTCATGCGGGGCACCGCTCTACGGAATCTTTCACCCCTAGGAATGATCAGCACGCATCGAGTTTCTTTATGCGTCGCTCGTGGCGCCCGCCGCCGAACGGCGTCGAAAGAAATGTCGTCACCATCCGTTCTGCCTCCGTGGGAGAAAAAAACCGGCCGCCGAGGCAGATGATGTTCGCGTCATTGTGCTCTCGCGCCAGTTTCGCATATTCGTCACGATGCACGAGTGCCGCACGGATACCGGCGTGACGGTTTGCCGCGATGGACATCCCGATGCCGGTACCGCACACGAGAACCCCGAAATCGGCGTGGCCGGCCAAGATATCGCGAACGACCAACAGGGCATAGTCGGGATAATCCACCGAATCTTCGCTCGAACAACCGCGATCGAGCAACTCATGTCCGTGTCGTTCGAGAAAGGCAACGAGGTGCTGCTTGAGCGAAAAACCACCGTGATCCGCAGCGATGGAAATAATCATTGCTCCTCCTCCGTGTTCATAACAACAACGGCGTCATCGGGGAATCGCCCCCTTTTGCGAACCAGCGCAAGGCTCGTCCTCCACGCACCGGGAAGGTAAAACAGGCGTTCACCGCGCGCTGCCAACCGCTCGAGCGCCGACGCAATCACCACCTGTGCAAGGTTATCGGGATACGGCGATTCGGCAAGATTTTCCTTCGGCAACCCGATGCGTATCGTCGGAATACCGGCCTCCTGTGCCGCGAGAAAAACAGTGGCGGCACATTCGACCGCCTTCTGCGGCTCGAAGAGCACCGCGCCTTCTCGGAGTTTCTCGGCGATCCTCGTGCCGGGAAGCGGCGTGAAAGGGTATATCCGAATGGCCGCAGGATGCAGCCGCTCGAGAGCACGACAGGTCACGGCAACATCCTCGTCGGTTTCACCCGGATAACCACTCATGAACTGGAGCACCACCGAAAGTCCCGATCCGCGCAGAATCTCTGTAGCACGCTCTGTATCGGCGGCGGTATGGCCGCGCCCCATCGCCGCAAGAAGACGATCGGACATCGTTTGGGCGCCGAGTTCCACCGTCGTAAAACCACTCTGCGCGAGCAGCCGCGCCCTCTCGTCGTCAATCGCATCGGGGCGCGTCGAACAGCGGAGCGAACCGACGATCCCCTGCCCTAAAAGCCGCTGTGCCGCCGCGAGATAGGCATCCATCTCGGCACGCGGGAGGGCGGTAAAACTGCCGCCGTAAAACGAAAGTTCAATAGGGCGGCCACCACGCGACCACCGACGGTAGCGCGCCGCAATACCGGCGACCTCCGTGGGGAAGTCGGCTGTGCCTGCTATCGCTTCTTGGTCACAAAAAGCACACCGGTGAGAGCAGCCGCGGTGGGTGACGAAGATGGGAACGATAAGCGGCCGCTCCAGCGGGGTAAGTCCACGGAAAACCATGCAACCTCCTTGGGAGAACTTTTTCTAGCAGAAGCAACGAAAGATGTCAAAAAAAGTCCTGATTTCATAAAGTTATCCACTCTCGAAAAACTTGTTTTCTCTGCGCCGTGTCATAGTATCGCCTCCGGAAGGGTTTTCCGATCATTGACGAACAACTTTCTAACAAAGGAGGATTTCATGCGTTCGCTCATGTTTGGTATCCTTATCACGGCATTGTCGTTGCCCCTCGTAGCACAGGAGGTAGTCAAACCGGCCGACCTCAAGAAGCAACAGAAGGCCGAGATGGCGGAACTCGTCAAGAAACACCAAGAGGCGAAGGCCGAGATGGAAAAACGCCACAAAGAAGAGAAGAAGGCCCTCGACGAAGAATGCAAGACCAAGAAGGCCGAGATGAAAAAGGCGCATGAAGAGGCGCTCAAAGCAGAAACCGACAAGGCAAAGAAAGAGGAACTCAAAAAGACGCAGAAGGCAGAGAAAGAGACCGCCGAAAAAGAGATGAAGGCCAAGAAAGAAGAACTGAAGAAAAAGCATGCCGAGGAGAAAAAATCTCTCAAAGAATCTCAAGAGGCCGAGATGAAGGCGCTCAAAGAGCAGCACAAGGCGGCACTCGAGGCGCTCAAGCCGGCAAAGTAAGATCTACCTTTTTTTCGTTTCTTTCCCGGCCCGGGCATTATGCCCCGGTTTTTTCTCGGCACTCGCTCCGACCGGCGCCTCCACCAGCGCCACCGTTTCGATATGCCCAGTGTGCGGAAACAAATCAACCGGCTGTATTTCGCGCGTCGTAAAGCCGTGCGCTTCGAGAATCCCCAGATCGCGGGCCAGCGTTTCCGGTTCACACGATACATACACGATGCGCCGCGGCCGCGTTGTGGCAATCATGTGCAGTAATGATTTCGGGCAACCGGCGCGCGGGGGGTCGAGGACGATAACCGCGGGCTGTTCCTTTTGTTGGAGCAAGGAAGCGACCGCCGTGGTAACCTCTCCGCATACGAAGCGCACAGTATCGGCTCCGTTGGCAGCCGCATTCCGGCGGGCATCCGCTATCGCCTCCGCCGAGAGATCGACCCCCCACACCCGGCGCGCCTGTCGGGCGGCAAGCACGGCTATCGTACCGATGCCGGTGTAGAGATCGAAGACGGTGTCTTGCGGTTCGATCGCCGCATACGAGAGTACCGCGCGATAGAGCATTTCTGTCTGGGCATGATTCACCTGATAGAAAGCGTTCGGCGAAATCTCGAAAGAGCAGCCGAGCAGATGATCGGTAAGCCGCTCCTTTCCCCACAAGAGACGATGTCGCGGTCCAAGGATCACGCGGGTCCGGCGGGTGTTCACATTGACGACTACCCCGGCGAGATTCGGAATCGCTCTTCGCGCCGATGCGACGAACGCCTCCGCGGCGGGGAGATGCTCACCGTTCAACACGAGGATACAGAGCACCTCGCCGGTCGCCTCACCCTTGCGGGTCATGAGGTAGCGCACGAGGCCGATGCCGCGTTTCTCATCGTACGGCACGATGCGATGCGTCTCCATGTGGGCGATGAGAATCTCCTTCAAGAGATCGGCCTCCGGATGTTGGATAGGGCACCCACGGTTCGGAACGATGCGGTAACTGACCGGTGCATAGAACCCGATGAGAGGAAACTTACCGCTCGCGCCGACCGGATACTGCACCTTATTGCGATAGCGCCACGGATCGCTCATCCCGATGACCGGTAGGATTCGAGCCGACCGGTCCTCGACCGCACGACGGAACGCCTCCCTCACCCGCCGCCGCTTCCACTCGCACTGGGCCTCATAATCAAGCATCTGGAGCGTACAGCCGCCGCACCTGCCGAAGACCGGGCAACGCGGCTCGACGCGGGTCGGCGCGGGAGAGACGATACGACGCACTTCGGCTTCGGGATAGACCTCTCGCGGATCTTTGACCTGAATGACCGCTCGTTCGCCGGCGATAAGGCCGGTGACCAAAATCTTCTTGCCGAACGCATGAACGACACCGGCGCCCGAGGCGTCTTGAGCGTCAACGGTGACGGTAATGGTTCTATCGCTCTCGCGGCGGCGAGACATACGCAGCCTCCTCGTGTGTCATAGTCATCCGTATCGTTTGCCCGCCATAGAAGTCAAGGAATATGTTTCCCCACCCTTTCTTTTCTTGCCACTCGCGAAAGGAATGTTAGGATGGGTCTCTCATAACGACGAGGTGTCTTATGCGCGAACAACTTTCCATCGTACCGCTCGGCGGCCTGCGCGAGGTCGGCAAGAACTGCCTGCTCCTCATTTACGGGAAAGACGCTCTGATGATTGACTGCGGCATGGGGTTTCCCGGAAACGACGATTTCATGGACGACGACTTTTTCATCCCCGATTTCGATGCGATACGCCAACTCGCGGTCAATCTCGTCGGCGTCGTCGTCACCCACGGTCACGAAGACCACATCGGAGCAATTCCCTATCTGCTTCGCGATCATGAGGTGCCGGTCTATCTCACCGAGTTTCCCGCCGAACTGCTCAAGGAGCGGATGGCGAGAGTAGCACGGCACAACACGCTCGTGCCGCTTCCCGCTAAACGCAAGAGCGCCTTCGATGTCGGCCCCTTCTCGATCAAGATGCTGCCGGTGCCGCACAGCATTCCCGAAGCAAAGGCTCTTTTCATCACGGTAGGTTCCTTCACTCTGCTCCATACCGGCGACTTCAAGTGCGACGGATCGGAACACTCACCGTTCTACAAGAAGATCCCCGCCGCGGCGGACATCATGCTCGTGGACTCGACGAACATCGAGCGAGAAGGATTTTCGGTTCAAGAACAAGAAATCATCCCCCATCTGCGCCAAATCATCGCCGAGGCGTCGGGGCGAGTCATCGTTACTGCCTTCTCGTCGAATATTGAACGCATCCGAAATATCGTTGCAATAGCACAAGAAGAAGGGCGCGTCGTCGGTCTCATGGGGCGAAGCGTCCACACCTACACGCGCATCGCTCAGAAACTCGGGCATCTGAAACTGCCGGCCTCGGTCATCACCGACGAAACGAAGTTCTCGACAATACCGGACGAGAAACTGCTCTTGATCGTAACCGGATCACAGGCTGAGCCCCGCTCTATCATGAAACGCCTCTCCCTCGACATGCTC
>CALITV010000084.1 GCA_938048925.1 uncultured bacterium
GTTCGCGCTACCGGCCGCTTTCATGATCTATTTCTTTGCCGATGCCATGCCACGCATAGCCGAGTGGTACTCCTACAAACCGCTCTGGGACGCTTATGTGAAAGACACGGGGGATGAGCGGGCACCGATTGCTCAATATTACAAATGGCTTGAGAAGTCGCTTTCTTTCTGGTCGTTCAACGAAATACAGTTTCTTGCTTCAGATAAGGAGCAGGCTGTGCTTCGCTTTTATGACCGGCCGGGTGTGCAGTACGCCATTGTAAAGAACCCCGACAAGAACCGTTTCGAGAACCTCATGAGGCGGATAAACAAGAAGGTCGAAACGGTTGCCAAGATACCGCAAAATGTCCTGTATAAAGTCTATGGCGGTAACGCAAAAGAGTTTCCCAATAAGGATAAATACCTTATCACAGAGATACCCGAGGGAGCGATCAAAGTCGGGGCGATTTTCGATGACGCAGTCGAGATGGTTGCCTATCGTATTCTGCAGGGGAGCACCACCCCGAAGGAGGGGGAAACGGTGCGCCTGGAAGTTTACTTCAGAGCGTTGCGGGACAATATCCAACGTGACTACACCGTTTTCGTCCATAATGAGGGTGACAAGGGCGACAAGCGGACCAAGGATGATCAGCCGATGGCGATGGGGGAATATCCTACCACTTTCTGGAAGAAGGGCGACATGGTGCGTCATCCTATCACGGTGCGTATCCCGGGCGGCAACAAGAACAACTACTACTGGGTCCTCACCGGCATCTATCAGGAGGACTATCGCGCCAACATCACCAACCCTGACAAGGTCGCTCACGACGGTGACAACCGCCTGAAACTCGTTCGTCTCGATATTCAGCGATGAATGATCGGCGGAGCGCTTCGCCGTGACGTGGCATCGTTTAGTACAGATACCGCGCCGAGAGAATGTCGTGTTCCATTACCTTGTCGAGTCTCACGAAAATGCCGGCATCTCTTCCACCATCGGCCGCGACAACGATCGGTTGGTAATACAATGTACAACCACCCTCTCGGCGGCGCCTTATTTCGATCGTGTGATAGATTGCATTCTTGAGCAGATGGAGCGCCGGAGGGGCGAATGAAGAGGCGGCTGGGCCTCGTAGCGCTGATTCTTGTTCTGTCGCTCCCGCTCGCGGCGCACCTCGACGGCCGTGTCCCGCCGAAGGGGCGTGCCACCGTTTCGGTGGAAGCAGGTATCGAGCGACAGTTCTTCCTTTACCATGCGCCGCTCCACGAGTATATCTCGATCAACCTCGGATACGCCGGGACACGGTACCCTTTTCATGGTCTCACATTCGGTGCCTCGTTCCAGTGGCTCGACGCCGAGAAGGCGGCGGGCATCTTGCGTGTCAGTTCTCTCTATCTCGTGGATCGAAAAATTGCCCACTTCCTTATCGGCGGTTGGGGGGAGGCGAACATTACAGCGGGTAACGAGAAGACCGGATTCACCGGAGGAGTCGGCGGTCAATATTTCTGGGCAACCTCGCGCGATATGTATGCGACTGCCAATCTCCGGGCCGGGATCTACATCGCGCCGCACGAGAAATCTCGCTTCACGATCCAGCCGGGGGTTGGGCGTATTTTCTTTACCAACGACACCTTCTTTTTCGACATATCCTTTGCAGTTGAGATGTTTCTGTGGAACTGACGACCTCTTTTCTGCGTACCATCGAAAAGCCAGGGCGCTACTTCGCGCCTGTCATTGGTGCCGATGCCGGAGATCCGGATCGTGACCATCCCCGCATCCTTGTTGTTTTTCCTGATTTGTTCGAGATAGCTCGGAGTCACGAGGGAATCCGTATCCTGCACCACTTGTTCCGGCGCACCGGCGCTCTTGTGGACTTTGCCGTTGCCTTTCGGCGCGATATGGAGATCCATTTCAGAAAACGGGGTGGTCTTGTCGGTTTTCTCACAGGTGCCGATTGGCGTTCTTTCGATCTCATCGGTGTCTCGTTCCAATACCAACTCCAGTTTCCGACTTTTCTGCGGATGCTCGATGTGGCCGGCATTCCGCGGCGTGCCGCCGACCGGGGCGGCAATGATCCTATCATTATGGCGGGCGGTCCTGTCATGGTGAATCCCGAACCGATGCGCCCGTTCCTCGACCATGTGTATATCGGCGAGGCTGAGCCGTATGCGGAACGCATCGTCGAGATACTCAGGCAAGAGAAGAGCCGGGAATCGCGCATCGCTCGGTTCAGTTCCGAATTGCCGTTGGAACGAGTGGTCTGGCCCGACCTCGACGATCTCTCGCTGTTACCCGATCGTCATCCGATCTTCGGTCTTTCCACCGTCCATGACCGCTACACGGTGGAGATACAACGCGGATGTACCCGAGGTTGCCGTTTCTGTTTCGCCGGAACCGTGTATCGTCCGCACCGTGAGCGGAGCGCCGGTCGGATCCTCAAACTGCTCGATCGCGACACCCGCTCCGGCGGCTACCGCGAGGCGGGCTTCCTCTCGCTTTCTGCCGGCGACCATCGGCGCATCGAAGAGATTCTCCTCGCGGCCTGCGCCCGTTCCGACGAACGCTGTTCTTTTTCGCTTCCCTCGCTCCGCGCCGAGACACTCTCCGAACCGATGATCCGCGCCGTCGCTTCGGTGCGAAAGGGGGGATTTACTCTTGCGCCCGAATCGGGAAGCGAACGGCTCAGACGGGTCGTCAACAAGGGTAACTCGACCAAAGACCTTCTCGCTTCGGTGGAGCGCATATTCGACGCCGGATGGCTTCACCTCAAACTCTACTTCATGCTCGGATTGCCGACAGAAACCGATTCCGACATCGAGGAGACGATATCTTTGTTGAAAGAGATATCGTTTGGTGCGAAACGGCGGAGCGGCAGGATATCGCTCACCGCCAGTTTCTCGACCTTTGTACCGCAACCGTTCACGCCCTTTCAATGGGAAGGAATGAATTCGCTCGAAGAGATCGGTCGCAAACAGCGGATGCTCATTGCCGGTCTCAAAAAATGCCGTAACCTCAAACTCTCGTGGCACAACCGCTTCGTAAGCCATGTCGAGGGCGTGCTGTCGCGTGCCGATATCCGCGTGGCGCAAGCGTTGGGGGCGGTGGCTGACCGGATGAGCGATCTCCAAACTTGGGACGAAGGGTTTTCGTTCGACCTTTGGATGAGCGCTTTTCATGAAAGCGACATTGATCCGGCGACAGAGAGCGGTCCGCGTGATCCGGCGGTGCCGCTTCCTTACGAAAATGTCGATGTCGGTGTCTCGCGGGACTTTCTTCTTGCCGAGCGCGAAAAAGCGTTTTGCGGCGAAGAAACGCCCGATTGTTGCGATGGTCTTTGCTCCCGTTGCGGTGTCTGTGATTTTGTGCGTGTCAGACCCATACGCGACCTTAGCACGGTCTCGCTTGATATGCCGGTGGAGAGGGCGGAAAAAAGGCAGCGATTCAACCGCGGGAACGCTCATCCGTGGCTCTTCGCCTTCTCGAAACAAGGGCGCGCGATCTCTCTCGGTCACCTCGATTTGGTGGAATTCTTCATCAAAGGTTTTACCCGTGAGGAGATTGAAGTCCTTTATTCTGAAGGATTCAATCCATCCCCACGATTCGCCCTGCTCGACCCCCTGCCGGTCGGTGTCGCGTCGGAGCGCGAGTACGGAGTGGTATGGCTCACGAAACCCTATGATGCGGCGGACCTCGTGCGCCGTCTCGGCGCGCTCTACGAATGCGCCGGCATCGTTTTTCTGTCGTTCACGCCGCTTTCCCCAGAAGAGGTCAAAGAGGTCCAGCGGTCGCTTCTCGCTATGCCGAGGCGCTATCGGTGTGAGTTCGCTTCCCCAGAGGACGTCGAACGCTTTCTGACGCTTCATCCCGTTTTACCAGCCGATCGTGAAGAGAACGCGATCCTTGTCACACGCCGCCCGGAGGAGGGCTCGATACTGCGTCTTTTCGAACACTTCGATCGCCCCTTCCACATCATTAAGATGGCGTCGCCGTGATTCGCAGCCGATTCGCACCGACCCCGAGCGGGTATCTTCATATCGGTAACGCGCTCTCGTTCATCGTGGCATGGTGTT
>CALITV010000085.1 GCA_938048925.1 uncultured bacterium
CGACATAGACCATTTCAAGAAGGTGAACGACCGTTACGGCCACAAGGCGGGAGACGACATCATCCGTTTCATCGCGCGGGTTCTCAAGAAGTCAATCCGCAAGGTGGATGTCGCGGCGCGTTATGGCGGCGAAGAATTCATCGTGCTTCTTCACAACACCACCGACGAAGGCGCCGTGAGGGTCGCCGAAAAGATACGGGAGATCGTTCAAGGCGCCGTGGTTCCGGCCGATGGAAACCAACTCACCGTCACCTCGAGTTTCGGCGTCTCCGCTTATCCCGACCCGATCAGGAACGCGGGCGATCTCATTAAGGCGGCCGACGAAGCACTCTATCGCTCCAAAGAACAGGGACGAAACCGCGTAACGCGCTATGTCGCGTCATCTTCCTGACCAGCGGGGAGCTCCGGTGACACGTCGTCTTGTCCCTTTCGTCTTCTTTTTTGCCGCCTATTTTGCAGGGGCCCCGCTGGTGCTGCTTTCGGGCGTCGCCGCTCTCGTTTCCCGTGGCATACATCATCGAGAAGCGGCCGTTGTAACGGCCGCCTTTTTCTTCGCCGCCGCCGGGCATGCCGTCGCCTACCGTGACACCCTTCCGCTCGTTGAAACTCACGGCGTCGCTTATGCCGACCGCGAAGTCATACGGCTCGAAGGCGGCGGAACCTTCCGTCACGACGGAACGACGGTGCCGCGTGAAGGCGACGAGATCCGTTTCGACGAATCGGCTGTGCTGCACGACGGAAAAAGTCGTTTCATCACCTCGTTCGAGGTCGTACCACCCCGGAAACTACGATCCCGTCTTGCTTTGTTCATACAAGAGCAAAGCGGCTCGCATCTTCTGCTCGCTTTTGCGACCGGGAAACGCCTCTTCACTCCGGCGGAACGAGCCGCCTTTCTCAAAACGGGAACCATGCACCTCGTCGCTATATCGGCTTTCCATATCGGCATCCTTTTCCTTCTGCTCCACGGCTTTACCCGACTGTTCTTTCTCTTCCAGACGATTCCTCCACGCACGATCGCGTATCTCTCGACCTTCCTCAAAGCGCTTCTTCTTTTCTGGTACCTGTCGCTCACCGGTTGGGCAACACCAACTGTCCGCGCCGCGCTCTTTGTGATGGTGCTCGACACACTCCTCTCCTTCGGGCTGACTATCCACCCGACACAGGCCTTTCTCTGGTCGCTCGTACTCACGGGCATCGTGCTCCCTCGAAGCATCACCAGTTGGAGTTTCGTCATGAGCGCGCTTTCGGTGTGCGCGGTGATTTCCCTGTGGCTCCGTCTCCCGCGCTCGTCTTTTGTCTCTCTTCTCGCGCTTTCGGTGCTCATCAACTTTCTGTTCATACCAATATCGGCAGAACTCACCGGCTGGGTCCCGCTCATCGCGCCGCTCGCCAATCTTCTCACCGTACCGCTGGCGACCGTGCTTCTCGTTTT
Organism: uncultured bacterium; assembly: GCA_938048925.1. Classification (GTDB taxonomy): domain Bacteria; phylum UBP6; class UBA1177; order UBA1177; family JAKLFG01; genus CALITV01. The sequence goes on from CALITV010000085.1 coordinate 1,433, forward strand.
CCTCATACCGGCGCAGATAGTTTTCCCGCTTTTTCCCTCGCTCGCAAAACTACTTCTTGTTCCTTCCGACGGGCTTGCCCGAGTCATGACCGAAAATCTCTTCTACCTTTCATCGCTTTCCGACGGCACCCTCCTGCCTCTGCGGCAAGCGACGGGAGTATGGACCGCACTTTTTTACCTCGTCGCAGCGACGATTCTCTTCGGGACCGGTGCTCTCCGACGAAGCGCCGCAGTGATCCTCGTTGTCTGTGCAATCCCATTTTTCGTGCCGTCCGGCGCCGATCACGGCCTCGAAACCATATCGGCGTTTCCGGGGGAGGCATACTGCGTCCGCGAAGGTCGCGGTCGAGGCCGCATCGTCGAGGTGCGCCGTTACAACTTCCCTGCCGATCACATACAACGCAAGATCGACCTGCTCCCCGTATCGCTCGAACGGGATCTCGCCGCCTGTGGGATACTTCAGGTGACCGGCTTTCACCTTCGGGCGCCGTTGCCGCGCTCCCTGATTGCCGAACTGCACCGGCGGCCCCGATTCCGGGACAGCAAGATATTCCTGATAGATTCCTCTGTCGAAATATTTTCCGACACCGTCTTTCCTTTGACTTTCCTCCCCCACTCTGATACGGTTCCCTGAAACGCGATACTGGGAGCATAATGTCTTCCCTCCAAATACCCCATATCCTTTTAGTGTTGGATGCTTCGCCGGAGGATTCCGGGGCCTTCTCTTTTTTCCACGCATGGGTCCTCGACCTTTTGAGCGAGACCGCCTCCTCTTACCGGGTGTCCCTTTTCTATCCACGATATTCCTCATCGGGCCCCTTCTATCGGCTTCATCGTGAGAAAAAAGATGACATCGAACGATTCTTCACCCTCATTCCCTATCGCTATCCTTCATTCGCTGAAACCTTTTCGAACTCCGCGATGGAGGCTCTCTTCTCAGACATCATCAAAGAGGGAGCCTTCGACGCGGCACATCTCTTCTTTCTTCGCAACCATTCCCTCGGCTACCCCGCCATAGCGTATCACGCGGGGTTGCCGGTGGTCCTGACCGTAAGCGACGGCTGGCTCCTCCATCCCCTCCGATACCTGTGTAAGGATGCGACCGGCGCAGCCGTTCCGATAAAACTTTCGAACTTCGTCGCGACACCGTTCTCGCTTTTTCTCAGAACATTCGAAGAACAGTTCGCTCGCCGGCCGATCCGCGGGTGGTTCGAGGAGGTCGGGCGCTATTCGCGCTTCTACAACAAAACGCCCCTCAGCACCGTTGACGAAGAAATCCTCGAGGAGCGGAGGAGTCTTATCGCCGACATGATTCCCTATGTGAGCGCGTTTCACTTTTTTTCTCCGACTCTTTACAACGCATGTTACCGTGAAATGATTCCTTCCGACCGCGTTTCGTTCATTCCGCAGGGAATGCCGGTCTCCCGCGTCATCGACAGCCGCCCTTTCGAGATACAGCGTGGCCTTGCGTTCGGATTCGTTGGCGATCTCGTCCCCGAGGAAGGGGTCGTCGAACTGGTAGAGGCGTGCAACGACCTGCACGAACGAGGGTTCCCATCAACTCTTCATCTCTATGGAGAAACCTCCGACAATGTCGTTTTAGTGCGGCATCTCAAAAGTCTCTGCCGCAACCCCGATGTGATCTTTCACGGAGCGGTTGACCTCCGCCGAGTCGGTCCCGTTCTCGACGCCATTGATGCAATCATCGTTCCATCTCTATGGCCCCGTTCCGAGACATGGCTCGCGATGCAGGCCATGGCGCGTCGGAAGATTGTCATCGCCCCGGTCAACACCGCCGTTGCCGACCTCATCAAAAAAACACGGCGCGGCATCGTTTTGAAACAGGTGACTGCTGACGAGATCGCCCGAACCGTCGCCGACCTTGAAATAGACCGGAAACGGGTGTATTATCTTATGCGGGTCGTGGAAGGCGGCCAGTTCGTCTCCTCGTCGAGTAATGTGCGCGACTTGAAAGCGCTGTACGAGAGCGTCTCACGGAAAGAGCGTCGAAGAGACGACGAAACGACACTGTCCCGCAGGCTGATGCGGAAACGGACTGCTCGTTCACGGAGGAAGTCTTGAACGGAAAACGGGTAGAAGTCGATCTGGCGACCCTCGGTAAGGCATTCGCCGTCTTCATTCTTCTGCTCATCCTCTCATTCGTGCTGGGCATCTTCCTCGGCCGCGAATCGGGGGCATCCTCTTCGGACACCGTATCCCCAGAAGGTGCGTCCGAAGAACTCGCCGCCTGCACCTACAAAGTGCAAGAACTGTCCGCCAAACTGACCTCGTTGACGACCGTTGCCCGAGAAAAAGGGATCATTGATCAGAACGGTATCCCTACGCGGAATGTGATCTGCGCGACCGCCGTCCCGACCGAGACACCGAAGCCGACAGGCGCGGAGGAGCGTTCGGCCGCTGTTCCTTCGTCCGAGCTGCGCAAAGATCCCACTCCGTCCCCGACGACGCAGATTGCCACCGGGGCGGCCGACACGAAGCCGATTTCCTGCAAATACGCTCTCCAGATATACGCCGGCAGGACACGCGAAGAAGCGCTCGATGTTCAGGCAAAATCGAAGGTGAAGCCAACCCGCCTCGTCACCGGGACCGTCGGCGGCGTGACATGGCACCGCCTCCGGTACGGCTGTTACTCCGACAAAGCGTCGGCTGAGACGGCACTGAACGATCTCCTTCCCCTCGGCGCACGCGCCATCATCGTGAAAGAAGAACAACCATAGCATATTCGAGGAACAAGAACATGTGGAAAACGGCGACAGCCCTGTTGTGGATAACCGCTGTTCCAGCATTTCTCGGCGGACAAGGAAACGACTCCGCCGTTGATGACATTCTCGACCCTGCGGCCGAGACGACGGCCCCAACTGATGCACCGACGCCGGTGCCCGCTCAACCGACGGCGCAGGACACCGTCGTTCCCGACCGGCAACCGACCGCCGAAGAACCACCGGCTCCGGAGGAGGCGCCGCCGCAACAGACCGTTTCCGCCTCGACGCAAGAGAAACAAAAACCGGCGGAAGAGCAACAGGGACCGGCAGAGCAAAAGAAACCGCAAGAAAAAAAGGACAAGAAATTTGTCAAGGGCGAAATCGCCAACATAGGCGCGCGTGACATCGTCTATCCCTACAACTCGCTGGGCATCGGGACCGGCGTCACCTTTATCGGGCAAGATATTTTTCTTACGCTCGATCCGCGATTCGTTTACAACAAGAACGATTTCGACATGCTCATGGCATTCCACCTGCCGATAAATATCCGTATGTTCAGTTTCGACCTCAACCGTGCCGGTGAAGACAACTTTACCCTCCGCAAAGAAGATTGGGACGAATGGCAGGACTACTTCCGCATCATCAAGTATGTGCAATACGGCCGCTCCGAGGACAATCTCTATGCTGCCATCGGTTCGAACAACGCCCAATCGCTCGGCCACGGGGTCATCATGAAACGCTATGTCCCGAACTTCGATCCGAACTTCACGAAAATATCGGCGAAATTCAACTACTACAACGACTATGCCGGCTTCGAGACGGTGCTTGGCGATGTCACCGACGGCAACATGTTCGGCGCCCTCTTCTTCGTCAAGCCACTTTCGTGGCTCGCCGAAAACGACGGCGACTATATACCGCGCTCCTTCTCCATCGGCTTCACTTTCGCAGGCGACCGCAAGGCACCGACCAAATTGGACTATGTGGACTATGTGTTCGACCTGCCGGGCGAAGGAACCGTCGTCATGGACGGCAACGACCCGCGGTGGCCAGCCGATCTTTCGCCGCGTATCGCAGTGGACAAAAAGAACCGTCCGATCGTGCTCGACGACACCTTTCTCTATCTCATGGGGCTCGACGCCGAAATCAAGTTCTTCAAGAACGACTATGTGGATCTCAAGACCTATCTCGACTACAGTTGGATGAAGACCGACTTGGAACGCGGCGGATTCACCTTCGGTTTTCTCGGTCGCTATAACCTCGGCAGCGAGCGGAAACATCTCCTTCGATCACGCGTCGAGGCGCGCGCCTACAACGGCCGCTACATCCCCTCGTTCTTCGACACCTTCTACGACATCGAACGCTACGAACTCATGACCGATATCGAAGGAGTGAAGAACTTTGCACCTGACGGACGGAGCAAGTATCTTCACCTCCTCGACGAGCCCGACAAGTTCTTTTTCTCGCTCTACGCCGAACTCACCTACACTCTCGTGGAATGGATAACCATATCGCTCGGTTACGAACAACTGCGGAAGTCGAGTTCGCTTTACGCGCACATCGAACTGCCCGATCTCTGGATTTTCAAAGGAATGTTCTCCTACTATCAGCGTGGCATCACTACCGCGAAGAGCATCGCCGACAATTTCGATTACAGCACTCTCTTCCGGGGCGTTGTCCGCGTCCAGATACTGCCGATACTCTTCATCAATGCCTATGTGGGCAAGCAGTGGGCGTTTTGGCCCGAACGCAAGCCGCGCGACGACAAACTTCAGGGACATTACCTTTCGAGTTGGGACCTCGGCGGCGACATCGAGATCGGTTGGGAATGGGGCGGTGACGATGAAAAGGACGACAGAAAAGAA
>CALITV010000086.1 GCA_938048925.1 uncultured bacterium
ACTCGGCGTACAGTTCATTGTAGCGTTGCGGCATGATCCGTATGATCTCGCAGTAAGAGCGATGACGACGCATAATTTCGTCGCTTGTCGAAAGGACTTCCGCATCGCTCATCCGTTTGCTGTCACGGATGTTGAGGGAAAGAACTCTTTCCGACGAATCGCAGAGGTAGAAACAGGCGGTAACCAATGGGCCGAAGAGGTCTCCTTTGCCTGCCTCGTCGCAGCCAGCGACCGGCTCGGGGACAAGGAGCGAGAGGGCCAGACGGCGGACCTCTTCATTACCGGTAACAATGCTGAAACCTTTCTTGTCGGAATGATAGATGGTCACTGGACAGTTCCGGTCGCCGGGGGCGACGACCTTGAAAGAAACGCCGAAGGGAATCTCCTTGAAACTTTCCGGGATCGGGGGCAGACATGCGGCAACAAGGCGGGCGTAGACCTTTTCGACAAAAGCGTCGAGAAACGGATTAGCGGAGAATCGAGCCATCCTGTAGTGCCTCGGCGATGATAGCGGATATCTCCCGGTATACGGCAGCAAGACGCGGCGCAGAGATCGTGTTATCGAGGAACAACCATTCACGGTTGATGGTGACGATATCTCCGCGTGCGGCAGGGCCGGTGAGGCCGGCGATACCGTGTTGTTCGACATTGCGTATCGAGGTGGCGAGGAGTTGTCTGAGAAGCGGACCGATCTGCCGCGCCGGTATCTTCTCGTGGGCGAGGAGTGCTTCGGCGGCGAGGTAGAGATACTGGGTAAAGTTTCCCAAGAGGACCGCCGCAGTGTGGTATCCAGTCGAGGGAGTCCTTTTGACGGTAACCGTGTGTAGTCCGATTTCCTCGAGGAATTTTCCTAAGGCCGTGTCATGGTGACCAAACCAGACGAAACGGATATCGGCAAGATCGGTGTCCCGGTCTATCGAAGCGAACGGATGGAGAAGGTGGACGCCGCGCCGGACAATGGGATGCCCGGCCGCGAAGTGCACGATACGGAAACTGCTTCCTTTGATTTCAGGATAGTGAAGGGACAGAGCGCGGAGCACCTCCCGGTCGGGGACGGCGAGAAAGAGTGTACCCGTTCGGGGAGGGTTCTCTTCCCATCCGCGGTGAAGAGACCGGTAGCGGATATGACGCCGGTTAAGGTGACGGCGGAGCGCTTGTCCCACCCGGCCGTTTCCTGCCAAGTAAATAGGTTGTTCCCCGAGCGGAATCATGAACTCCTCCCGGAGGTGAAAAGAAAAATGAGATAGGCGATATAAAGGACAAGAAAAACGGCACCATCGCGTCGGCCGATACAACGGTCGGCGGGGCGGAACACCGACAAAAAAAGCAAAAGCGATGCGGTGGCGGCGACACCGATATCCACGAAAGCTTTATCGGAAACGGGGAGCGGTCGTATCAGCGATGAAACGCCGAGCACCCAAAAGACATTGAAGATATTCGAACCAACGATATTGCCAACGGCGATATCGGCATTCTTTTTGTAGGCGGCAACCAGAGAAGTCGCCAACTCGGGAAGCGAGGTGCCTACGGCGACGAGCGATGTGCCGATTACCCGTTCGGATATACCTAAACGCAAAGCAATCTCGGTTGCCGAGCGGACGAGGAGTTCTCCGCCGACGGGAAGTGCGGCGATGCCAGAAACGGTGAGGAGAATGGCGACGGGAAGACTATACTCTTTGATCGGTTCGTCATCGGCGGCGCCGTTGTGTGCCGTTCTGAACACATAGCGCATGAAGATGCCGAATAGAAAAAGAAGTATGATTCCGTCGAGTCGTCCGATAGCGGCTGCAGCCTCACCGTCGAGCGGAAGAGAAAGAAATGAGGCCCCGAGAGGCAGGAGAATCGTAGAGGCAAGGATGCTGAGAGGGATCTCGACACGGACGGTGCTCTCCTTGACGAAGAGCGGTCTGACGAGCGCGGCGCATCCGAGGATGAGGAGCACATTGGCGATGTTCGAGCCGATGATGTTGCCGAGAGCGATGTCGGTGTTTCCCTTTATCGCCGCCACGATATTGACTACGAACTCGGGAGCCGAGGTGCCGAACGCGACGACAGTAAGCCCAATGGCGAGATGAGAAATACCGAGACGCTTCGCTATCGAGGCAGCACCGTCCACGAGCCACGATGCGCCCGCAAGCAGAAGGAAAAAACCGGCAAGGAGAAGGAGAAAAATCATGGAGACCTCTTTTTAGGTGTACAGTATCAGGGAGTATATAGCGTCCACCACGATGACGGTGAAAATGGAAACGACGACCGAATCGGTGGTCGCACGCCCCACCGCATCGGCACCGCCCCGGACATGGAGCCCTTGGTAGCAGGCGATTGCGAGAATGACCCACGCGAAGGTGATGCTCTTGATGACGCCCCAGCCGAGGTCCTTGAGTTTCATGATAGCGATGATTTGGTTGATGAATGCAGGGGCGGGAACATCGTATGCGACGGCGATGGTGAGACCGCCGGCAATACCGGCAAAACAGGCAACGAGTGTGAGAATAGGCATCGAGAGGGTGAATGCCCAAAACTTGGGAACAAGGGTGAACTTGAGCGGATTAACGCCCATCGTTTTCAGTGCGTCAACCTCTTCCATGACCACCATGGTGCCTATCTCGGCGGCTATGGCACTGCCGGTGCGTCCGGCGATGATGATGGCAGTGATGAGCGGACCGAGTTCGGTAAACATGGCGATGCCGATAAGGGTGGAAAGATAGTTCTGACCACCGAGTTTTGCCATCTGGATAGCCGCCTGCAGTGAGATGGTGAGTCCGAGGAGGAAGGCGAGAAGTATAACGATAGGAAGCGCACGGTAACCGATGTCGTAGGCGTTGCGCGTTGTCGATCCGCGGAGAATGTGCCGCCGGTCAACAAGAGATTGTATC
>CALITV010000087.1 GCA_938048925.1 uncultured bacterium
TCGCCGCTGCCGGCATCGCTCCGGGCGACCGGGTCGTTTTGCTTACCGCGAACCGCCCTGAATGGTATCTCGCGCTCTACGCCATCATGCGCGTCGGCGCCGTTGCGGTCCCGCTCTACACCACCGCAAGCAAAGAACAACAGGACTATATCATTCGCGACTGCGGCGCGCGATTCGGCTTCGTCTCGAAACCGGCGCTCTACGAGAATATCCGCGTGGCAGCGGAACGACAGTTCCTCGCGACCGTGCTCTTCGAACCACCGCACCACGAATTGCCGAACTGCCGATCGCTCGCGCAGTTCGAGGCCAGTGGCCACCCCGATTTCGATTCAACCGAACACTGTCTTCCTGACCCCGAGCAAACGGCGGTCCTCATCTATACGAGCGGCACCACCGGCGAACCCAAGGGAGTGATGCTCTCGCACCGGAACATCATCAGCGATCTCATCATGCTCCAGCCGGTCCTCGACTACCTCAACGGCCTCCGCTATCTTTCGCTTCTGCCGCTCAGTCACGCCTACGAATTTACGGTGATCCAGACGGTCGTTTCGATGGGCGGCACCATTATCCCGGTCCCCCTTATGGCGCGTGTCGTCGAGTACATCGAGAAAGGAGCACCCACCATTTCCTGCGCCGTTCCGCGCCTTTTCGAGAAGATATACCATTCGGTGCTCCAAAAGGTGAACGCCGCTGGACTCGTCACCCGGACCCTCTTCTACCGCGGACTTCGGCTCGGGGAGAAAATCTACCGCTATCTCGAAAAAAACGAACCGATCCCCTTCCCCGCCAACATCGCATTCGCGTTCTACCGGCGTCTCGTTTTCGACAAGATACGCAAACGCACCGTGAGAACCGTGCAACTCTTCATCTCGGGCGGTGCCGCGATACAACCCGAAATCATCCGTTTTTTCAATATCATCGGCACCCCGATCGTCGAGGGTTATGGCATCTCGGAGTGTTCACCGGTCGTCAGCGTCAACATGCCCGACGATCGTGATGTCGGAACCGTAGGTCCGCCGCTTCCTGAACTTACGGTGCGTCTTACCCCCGACGGTGAACTGCTCATCAAAGGCCCCATCGTCATGAGCGGTTACTACGGCAAGCCCGAGGAAACGCGCGAAGTCTTCGACGCGGAGGGATTCTTCAAAACCGGCGATATCGCCGTATTCACCGACAACCGCAAACTCAAGATAATCGGCCGCAAAAAAGAGATCATCGTCACGGCAAGCGGTAAAAATGTCGCACCGGCAAAGATAGAAAACATGCTCATTGCGACACCATGGATCGAACAAGCCTGTGTCGTCGGCGACGAACAGAAACACCTTGCCGCGCTCCTCGTCCCTAACTTCGACGCGCTCCGCGAATGGGCGCTGAAAAACAACATTGACGCAAAAGACGAACAGACCCTCGCCTCCCATCCCGAGGTCCGTACGATGATTCGTCGCTCTGTGGAAGAGGTCAACAAACGCATCGAGAGTCACGAAGCGATAAAGCGCTTCCACATCCACGACCGCCGCTTCACCGTCGAAAACGGCGAACTCACCCCTACCCTCAAACTCAAGCGGCGCCTCATTCTCGAACGATACCGTGAAATTATAGAGGGACTCTACGGCCGCTAGGAAGTCCTTGCTCGGGCAACGGCGATCTCCTCCTATGATCCAAAAAAGACAACAGGAACTCACGACAACGATCCACCGATGACGCTATCACGCGCCAAGAACTCCGTTGGCAACAATCGGTTGAAAGATCTGCCGATAAATTTGACCATCCCGCGACGATGGGGTAAGATATTTTTGTTTGTGCTTGAGAGACTATCATGCACCGAGAGAGCGAAAGTCCGTTTCGGTTCAACCTCGCCCGGGCGATGGAACAAGCCAGCGTGCAATATCGAGCGAACATCGGGCGAGTGTTTCCGTTCGGCATCGCCGCCGTTTTGCCGCCGCTCGGTTTTCTCCATTCCGTCGGTTTGGGGCTCGCACTTCTCTTTCTTCTCGAAGGTTGGGCGCTCCTCGCCCTCACCGACGCGGTGCAGCGATGCAACCGCGAAGAGGCACCCTCCCTCAGTGATATCCTGCGCCACCGCACATGGCACTACTTGAAAAACGGCGTCGTGACGATGGTGTTCCTCGTCCCTCTCCTTACCGTCGGGCTCGTCGCGTTTATTCTTCCTTCCATCCTCTTCTGGAGCCTTTTCCTCTTCTCTTTCCACCACATCGTGGGGCGCGGCAAATTCGCTATAGACGCATGCATGGAAAGTTTCCGAAGCGGACGCGGGAACCGCCTGTCGCTGTTTCTCGTCTCTGCCCTTCTGTATCTCGCCGTCGTCGCGCTTTATGCGTCCGCCTACCTTCTTTTCAATGAGCAGGGGTGGCTGGCAGCGGTGCCCATGGCCTTCTTTTTGCCTTATTATGTTATGGTCATCGAGGAACTATTCGAGCAATGGGCGAGTGTGTAACCGAGCAGTCACTGAACTATGCGGTTTTCTCGTTACTCGGTGAGTGGCTGAAGAGGCCGTGCTACGATTTCACCGTCGAGCCGCTCTGCGGTGATGCCTCCGGACGTCTTTATCATCGCATCCGCTTCGACAAAGGTTCCTGCATCCTCATGACGGTGGCGTACACCAAACCGGGCGAGTTCGGACGCGGCGACTCGTGGGCCGATTTTCTCGTCATGCAGAAGACGCTCGCCAATCTGGGACTTCGGGTCCCCGCGGTGTTCCACATTGATCACCAAGAACGGCGGGCGCTCCTCGAAGACTTGGGGAACGAGACGCTGTTCGCACGCATCGAAAAAACACCGGAGAAAAAGATTCCCCTGCTCCGTGCCGCCCTCGATCTCCTCATTACTTGGCAACGAACAATGTGGGCCCGAAAACGGTTCGATACCCCCGCGGACGGCCGTTCGTTCACCCGATCACTTTTTATAGAGGAGTTTCGGCACTTCTACGAATATATGATCGAGAAGCGAGTGTACCACCCGTCGTGGCGGAATCTCTGGCCGAAACTCGAACGGCGTTTCATACGCATCTCGCGGGAACTTTCCCACTCCCCTTACCTCGTGGCGCACCGCGACTTCCAGTCGAAGAATCTCATGTGGACGAAACGCGGCATCTTCATCATAGATTTTCAAGACGCCCTGCAGGCGCCGATCATGTACGATCTTGTGGCGCTCCTGCGAGATTCCTATGTCTCTCTCACCGAGGACGAGATGCTCCACCTGCTCGATCACTACTGGAAATATAACGAGGTGGCGCGGGAGGTGCTGGCCGACAAAGAGAAATTCTATCGCCTTTTTTTCCTCCAAACCATCCAGCGCAAGATGAAAGACGCCGGCCGCTTCATGTACCTCCACCAAGTCAAGGGAAAACAGTGGTTCCTTCCCTTCGTCCGCCCCACACTCTTCATGGTGCGCGACGCCCTCTGCCGCCTCGAAATGGAAGAAATGCTCGACCTGCTCGCTCCCTTCATACCCGAATTCGGCGAGGTTTCCTCATGAAAGCGCTTCTGCTCGCCGCCGGTTTCGGCACCCGCCTCCGCCCGATAACCGAGAAAATGCCCAAGGCGCTCGTGCCGGTGCTCAATGTCCCCATCATCGAATACGGCATGTCGTTTCTCAAACATCACGGTATCACCGAGATATACATAAATCTTCACCACCTTCCCGATCGCATCAGGGACCATCTCGGTGACG
>CALITV010000088.1 GCA_938048925.1 uncultured bacterium
ATGAAGATCGGAAACGAACCCTACGATTTTTCATTCCTCGATCGGGAAGGGACGGTCGTTGTTGACTTTTCTTCTCCCAACATCGCAAAACCGATGCACATCGGCCACCTCCGCTCGACGGTGCTCGGCGACAGTATCGTCCGCATCTACCGGTGGCTCGGCTACCATGTCGTCGGCGACAATCATCTTGGCGACTGGGGCACCCAGTTCGGCAAACTCATCGTCGCCTATCGTCGCTGGCTCGATCGTGATGCCTATCGGCGAGATGCCATCGGCGAACTGGAACGGCTCTATGTCCTTTTTTCGCAGGCTGCCGAACACGATCCCTCACTTGAGGAAGAGGCCCGTGTCGAACTAAAAAAGTTGCAAGATGGCGATCCCGAAAACCGGCGGTTGTGGCAGGAGTTCGTGCGTCTTTCGATGGCCGAATACGAACGCATCTACACCCGGATGGGGGTCATGTTCGACACCTGTCACGGCGAATCGTTCTTCCACGACCGGATGCCGGCGATGATCGATCTCCTCGTTGAAAAAGGACTCGCAAAGGAGTCGGAGGGAGCGCTCGTGGTCTTCTTCGACGAAAAGGAGAAACTACATCCCTGCATCGTGCGCAAGCAGGACGGAGCCTTTCTCTACGCGACGAGCGATCTTGCCTGCCTCCAGTTCCGCCGCGAGACCTACAAACTCAATCGTGCCGTTTATGTGACCGACGAACGACAGCAACCGCACTTCAAACAGATATTCCGCATCGCCCGTCTGCTCGGGTGGCAGGAGCCGCTCGAACATGTCTGGTTCGGCATCATGCGCTTCGGCGACGACACCTTGTCCAGCCGTAAGGGAAATGTGATAAAACTCGACGAACTGCTCAACGAGGCGGTACGCCGCGCGCGGAATATCATCGAAGAGAAGAACCCCGCCCTGCCCGAAGAAGAAAAGGGAAAAGTCGCCGAAATCATCGGGATCGGCGCCGTCAAATATGCCGATCTCAGTCAAAACCGGATATCACCCGTTTCGTTCGAGTGGGACAAAGCGCTTTCATTTGACGGCAACACCGCCCCCTACCTCCAGTACACCTATGCCCGCATCCGCTCCATCGTCCGCAAAGCACAGGAGAGCGGCCGCCCCGCCGATCGGCAGGCCACCGTCACCATCGGAACACCGACCGAGCGGCGTCTCGCGGTGCACCTCCTCGGATTTCCCGCCGCCGTCCTGAAGGCCGCCGATGGCTACAAACCGAACATCATCGCCGACTACCTTTTCGAACTGGGGCAACGGTTCAATACTTTCTACAACTCGACGCCGGTGCTCAAAGAGGAAGATACCGTGATGCAGAGTCGCCTTGCCATTTGTCTCAAAACGGCATGGGTGGTGCAAGAGGGGCTCGCACTCCTCGGCATCGCGGTACCGGAGCGCATGTAGGATTCCGTTGGGAACCGGATCCTCTTACTGCTATTTTTTCGGTTGTGGCGGGGGTACCGCGGCACCACCTTTTTCGATACCGAGCAGTTCGACCTCGAAGATAAGGACCGAACCGGGAACAATCTTGTCGCCCATCTGACGATCGCCGTAGGCGAGATTATCGGGAATCACGAAGCGGTACTTCGATCCTACCTTCATCAGTTGAAGCCCTTCAGTCCAGCCGGGGATGACGCGGTTGAGTTGGAATTTCGCCGGCTCACCGCGAGCAATCGAACTATCGAACTCGGTGCCGTCGGTAAGGGTGCCGACATAGTGGACCGTGACGGTGTCTTCGGCCTTTGGTTGGGCACCCTTGCCCTCCTTGAGGACCTCATACTGGAGACCACTCTCGGTCACCTTGACACCGGGCCGCTTGGCGTTCTCTTCGAGGAACTTCTTCCCCTTCTCTCGATTTTCGGCCGCCTTCTTGGTGTTCCCCTCCTGCATCTTCTTCATGATGCTCATCTGAAAATCCTGCATCACCTGCCGGAATTCCTCGTCGCTCATGAGGTAATCCTTGCCGGCAAGACCGTCCTCGAGCCCTTTCATGAAGAGACGGACATTCACCTCCATCTCGCTTCGTTTGAAGTTCTTTCCCATGTCGAGCCCGATACCGTAGGAGACCTTGTCCATTTGGCTCTTGAGGTCATCTTTGGAGAGAGTCTTCGAATCCGCCTCACCACCTTTCTGACAAGAGATCATTGTCAAAGCGATGAGCATCATCAGCACTACATACTTGTTCATGAGGGATATCCTCGAACGGTTGATAACGAAAGCACCCTAGCAGAAAGAGAAACCTTTTGCAAAGAAATCAGCCGACAAAACAGAGCAGGACGAACAACACGAGGTTCGCAACGGCATGGAGGATGACCGCCGGAACGACCGAACCACCGCTCCGCTCGGTAAGCCAGCCGAAGAGGAGGGAGGGAAAGAAGGTGGCCGCAGCGAGGGGATTGAGAAAAGCAACGGCATGGGCAAGGCCGAAGAGCGCCGCGGCAAAAAGGTTCTTGCGCGAGACGAAGAGAAACGCCGTCTTGGCGTGCCGCGCGAGCGCCGTCTCTTGAAGCCACCCGCGGAAGAAGAATTCCTCGGGCACGGCGGCGGTGAGGGCGAGCAGGAGCGCTTTACGGAGGGAATCCTGAATGGTCGGCAGAT
>CALITV010000089.1 GCA_938048925.1 uncultured bacterium
GCCGTTTCGACCGTCAGGTGTATGTCCCGATGCCCGATGTGAAGGGACGGGAAGAGATTCTGAAGGTCCATGTGCGTAAACTGCGCCGCGTTGACGATCTCGACCTCGAGCGCATCGCAAAAGGGACCCCCGGCTTTTCCGGAGCCGACCTCGCCAATCTCCTCAACGAGGCGGCGCTTCTCGCGGCTAAGCGGGGACGTGACAAGGTAACGACGGCGGAGATCGAAGAAGCGAAGGACAAGGTTCTCATGGGCAAGGAGCGTCGCAGTCTTGTGCTTACGCTCGAAGAGAAAAAGGCTACCGCCTACCACGAGGCGGGCCACACAGTCGTCGGCTATTTCACTCCCGGCGCCGACCCCATCTACAAGGTATCCATCGTGCCGCGCGGGAGAGCGCTCGGCGTCACCCAGATGCTTCCCGAAAAGGACCGCTACGACCAAAACCGCGAAGAGTTGCTCGCAAAGATACGCATCCTCATGGGGGGACGCTGCGCCGAGGAGATATTCCTCGGAAAGATTACCACGGGCGCGGGAAACGACATCGAGAAGGCGACCCAGATCGTCCGCAACATGGTGATGCGCTGGGGAATGAGCAAGGAGTTGGGACCGGTCAACTACGGCGAACCGGAGGAAGAGGTCTTCCTCGGACGCGAGATAACCCGCCGTGCCCACCTGAGCGAGTACACCGCCGAACGGATAGACCGCGAGATACACGACATCATCTCGACGGCCCACCGCGAGGCGACGGAAATTCTCAACCGCCACCGTGACAAGGTTGAGTTCCTCGCCGCCAAACTCATCGAAAAAGAGACTATCGAAAAACGCGAACTCGACGAGATATTTGAAGAAAGAACGGCAAAGGACAAAGGGGACGATCTTCCCTCTTCCGGCGCCGATCCGGCACCGACGCCCGCGTCCCCGATGCCGCGGGGAACCTCTGCATGAGATCGCTGCTCCTCTGCGTGCTCGCTTTTTTCTTTGCAACCGCCTGCGGTCCCCGTTTCATATCACGCATAGACATCACCCGTGATTACGAGTGGAAACCAGCGCAACTGACGCTCAATGCCGAACTCGACACCTTTTACGCCGAGGGAACAGTTTCGCTTACCAACAACGGGAGCCGCCACAAGGTTGACTACGAGATGTATCGTGCCGCTCCCTCACTTTGGCGCATCGATATCTTCGGATTCTTACACACCCTCGGCGCAACCGTCGTCATTACCGATGTGAATGCACATATTTTCCACGACGGCGCTTGGGACGACCCTCGCCCATGGCCCGAAATATCGCTCTCCCTCTTCGGTATGGTGTTCCCCTACAAGATTCTTTCGGTGATGGTTGGTGGCCGCTTTGATCTTACCGGAGAATGCGCCGATACCATCGAGGGGACCGTGTGCCGCGAAAATGGATTCTACTACTTCATCAGGCGCGGCAGCCTTGTCGAAGTAAAAAACGAACAGATCAGCATCATCTTCAGTGAGGATCGCTGGCGTGGTAGGAGTAGCACGGCACCAGACCCGTTCTACCTCTGGCCACGCAGAATCGAGAAACGAACCGATTTCCCGCCCGAACTTTTCAAATCAACCCAAGAAAAAGATATCTTCGATGAATTGTAACACCTACTCGTCACCAACTTCGTGAGGAGACACGCTATGATAAAACGAATGCTTTCGCGGGTCGCCTTCGAGATAACTGCCCGCATCACTCACGAGGGGAACGAATACCCTGCCGAGGTGAAGAATGTAAGCCTTTCGGGAATCTATTTCTCGAAAGGACCCGACCTGCCGCTCAACGCCTCGGTCACGGTGCGTCTCGAACTGGCGAGCACCCATTCCGAGATGGAAGTCAAAGTGCCGGGAACCGTCGTTCGCAAGGACACCGACGGATTCGCGGTGAAACTCGACGAACTTGAACTCGACGCATTTATTTTCCTGCGCAATATCATCATCTACAACAGCGGCAACGCCGAGGTCATAGACAAGGAATATCGCGATTATCTCGTATGGCGTTCCGACAAGAACGAGTACATACCGACCTGACGGATGACCGTCAACTCATTGGAATGAGAAAGATTTTCATCCTATTGCTTTCGCTATTGTTCCGAGTATGATGGCGACGGTTCTTTTGCAAGAACGAGGTTTTAGATACTGATACGGAGGAAACGATGTTTTCCGATCTCGGTTCGTTCGGACCCATTTTGTGTCTCGGCCTTGCGGCGTGCGGAAGCGCTATCGGGTGCGGCCTTGCCGGTATGACCTCGCACGGCATCATGTCGAAGACCGACGAGGGGCACGGTCTTTTCGTTGCTCTGTCGGCGATGCCGGCATCCCAAACGATCTACGGGTTCGTCCTTATGATCCTCATGAACGGCAAGATAGCGGCCCTGCAGGCGGCGAACAAATCAACCGGATCTCTGTTCGCCATCGGGGTCGCATGCGGCGTCGCCCTCATGATGAGCGCCATCTATCAGGGAAAGGCCTGCTCCTCGGCGATACTCGCCGTCGCCAAGAAACCTTCCATCGCCGGACTCGCCTTCGCGAGTCCCGGCATCGTCGAGTCGTTCGCGATCTTCGCGATGGTCGGCGGCATCGTGCTTCTGCAGGGCGTCGGCTAGGCACCTTACCCGCCTTTTCGGCGTGAACCAATCCTTCGACATCGCGCGATTTGGTCTCACTGACCGTCAACTCTCGGCGGTTACCACTACCGACGGGCCTCTTCTCGTCTTCGCGGGTGCCGGTTCCGGTAAGACGCGGGTAATAACGGCGCGCATCGCCTATCTCATTGGAGCCAAGGGGATCTCTCCTGACGAGATACTGGCCGTGACTTTTACCAATAAGGCGGCAAAGGAAATGCGCGAGCGAACCGGTTCCCTCCTTGGTGACCCAACGGTGGCACGCCGTGTCACCATTTGCACCTTCCATGCGCTCGGCCTCAAGATACTCAAGCAGGAACACGCCGCGATCGGTTATCCGCGCAACTTTGTCGTGTACTCTCCCTACGAACAGGTCGAACTCATCAAGAAGGTGATGGACGAAGAACACCTCTCACGCGATCAGTATTCACCCCATACGATCATCGAGGCAATATCGGCAATAAAAAATGAGTCGGCTACACGAGAGACAGCAAGAACATTGGTAGGCGATATTCGACGGGCTGTTGCCCGACGGCTTTACGATCCTTACGAGCGAGCACTGAGAGCATCTGCCGCAATGGACTTTGACGATCTGATCCAAAAAACAATCACTCTGTTCGAGCGCGACGACGCTCTACGAATTACATACGCCTCCCGCTGGCGCTATCTCATGATTGACGAATATCAGGATACCAACCGCGCCCAGTATCGTCTCATTCGACTTCTTGCATCGGTACACGGGAATGTATGTGCCGTCGGCGATGATGACCAGAGCATCTACAGTTGGCGCGGTGCGCGGGTCGAGAACATCCTCGAGTTCGAGCACGACTTCCCCGGAACGACGGTGGTAAAACTCGAAGAAAACTTCCGGTCGGTACGCGAGATCGTATCGGCCGCGGGACGTCTCATCGCCTTCAATCGGAACCGTACCTCCAAAGAGGTGTTCGCGCGGCGCGCCGCGGAGGGATACGACCCGGTCGTGCTCCGTTACGCGACCGACGAACAGGACGAGGCGCGGCAGATCGCCGACGAGATAGCGGCGCTCACCGCCAGAGGAAAACGCTACGCCGACATCGCCGTCATCGTCAGAACGAACGCACAGACGCTTCCTTTTGAAAAGTCTTTCTCGCGTTCCCGCATCCCCTACCGCGTCATCGGCGGGCAAAAATTCTTCGAAAACAAGGAAATAAAGGATATCGTCGCCTATCTGCGTATCCTCGTCAATCCTGCCGACGAGGTGAGCCTGCGGCGTATTATCAACTACCCGCCCCGCGGCATCGGCACCGCTGCGATAGAGACGCTCTTCACCATCGCCTCGACCGAAAACGCTCCGCCGCTCGAGGTTGCCGCCCGCGCCGCCGCTTATTCCCTTTTTTCACCGTCCCAACAGCAGGCGCTCTTGGCTTTCACAGCGCTCTATCGCTCTCTCGCAGAGGATATTGCGCGCACCGAACCGGTCCCGT
>CALITV010000090.1 GCA_938048925.1 uncultured bacterium
AATAAGAGAAAAGAGATGTGTCTCGGCGTCCCCCATGATGAGAAAGAGGGCAAGCATACCCCAGACGGCCCCTGTCCTCAGGGAAGGGAATACGGCGGGGAGCAGAGCGGCTGCTGCAAGCAGGGCGAAGGTTACTACGCCGATGGTGCTCGAGAGAAAGGCGGTGCCCGTGAGCCCCACGAAAAAAGAGAGAGCGGAAAAAGCGACAAGTTTTCCTATAGCCGATCGGTCGGTGTTGTGCACTACTCGATAACAGATGCCATTGAGGAGACCGTAGAGGAGAAAAGGGATGGCGCACAGCGCAACCGCGGCTCCGAATGATGCGAAGTCGGTCATCGAGCTCGTTTTGAAGAGCGACACCGCCCAGAGTGCGGCTGGTCCCGTTACCGCGGTGGCACCTGCCGCCAGCGGGAAACGGCGCACCTTCAAGGCGGCGAGTGCGCCGAGGCCGCTAAAGAAGATGGCAGCGCCGGTCACGAGCGAAACGGCGAAGATCATCTGGAAGGGAAAGACATACGAGACAATGCGAATGAAGGAGATTTGAAACATTGCAGCCGAAAAAGAGACGGCTGCTGCGGTGGCGAGCCATTGTAACAGAGTTCGTTTATTGCTCATGTTTTTCTTTCGCGATTACTCACCGTAAAGAGGAGCGTCGCCGGGAACGCCGCCACGCCGTAGAACAGGTAGATAAAGGGATAGATCGTCGAGAGTTCGATGGCGCGCTGATGACGCCACCAGCCGCTGAGAACACCGAGGTGCTCGATGCCAATGGAGGAGAGGTTGAGGAGCATCGTCCAGAAAAGGCTCGTAAGGCAGCGGAGCACCAGAGATTGCGTAGGGAACAAGTTGCTGAGGCGCCACGCACTCCACGCGACGAGGGCGGCATACATGCCGGTAAACAGAACGATGGCGACGGGGAAGTCGAAGGGGTAAAACCGAAGCGCGACCACCGGATACACGGTCCCCTGCCCGGCGAACCACCGCTCGTTTATGATCTCCAATATCACCGAAAGAAGTGATCCTGCTCCCAGTGCCGTGAGGAAAGCCTTTTTCGCCGGAGCGCGGCCGAAGAGAAAAAGGAAGAGCAGGGTTGCCCCGAAGAAAAGAAATACGAAAAGTTCGATATGGTATGCCGTCACGGAAAATCCCGCAAATTTGGTATTATCCTATTGCTCGGTGGCGGAAAAAGCAAGGTTCGCCCCTGAGAAGACTCCCTACCCGCGGGGAGAGAGGGGCGGATACTATTCTTCCACCATCCCTTCGGGGTAGAGCGAAGGACGCGAAAAAATACTGGTCGCAGTGGTGCCGATGCGGATTTCGGAGATCGTGTGAGCAGGAAGGGTGTGCGTCACTTCAAAGATGCGGGTGATCGCCGGCACTTCGTTCCCCGGCGGTGTCTCGGGATCGGGAACATTGTCGAAAACGACCAGAATGTTGCCGGTTTTGGGCAGATAGGTAACGCTGCTGATCGTCCGCGAGAAAAGGCGCGGTGTCTCGTCGGGGAACCACTCCCAGACCTGTTCCACCGTCATTGCCGCCTCATTGATGCGGTATTCCACGACGCGACTCCAGTTCTCTTCGTTGGGGATCGGTGGATCGAACGGCATCGCTTTGAAATTGCCATTGTCGAATATCAGAATCGTCCCCTGCGGCGTCTGTATCGGGGAATGCTGATACCACTGCCATGCGAACGGCTCTCCGACGGGGGTGAGAAGAAACGGTGCGAACGAGGGATCCCAGTTCTGATGATTGCCGAGGATCCAGTGCAGCGCGCCGCTCGTCCGGTCAATCTTGATGAGGCACGATTGATTGCGCACCGAAACGACGAGGCTGTCGTCTTCGGCGACCGGCCGGACGGCATTGGCGTGGCTCCAGTGATAGCCCGGGATGAGTTCGTATCCAAATCGGTAGGGATCGAGCACATCGAGGAGGCGCACCATGCGCACGCTGGTTCCGTCGCGCGCAAATTCGACGATGGTGTCGGCGCACACGGTTACCGTATCCTTCGGTGCGTTCGGATCGGTGTCGCTCGTCGGATAGTTTTCCAAAGTCCGAAAATCGTCGTCGAGCGTGACGATGGTGTTGGCCGGTGTCGCTGCAACGGAGTGGTGAAAACGGGCGACGCCGGTCAATTTCACCGCGAGCGGTCCGCCATTCTCGTCTTGCTCCGGTCGCCATTCGCCGACAATATCACCCCATATGTCAACCTCGATGATTTTGATGCCGAACTGAAGAAGGATATTCCCGTCGGGGAGGGGATACATACCGTGCTGCAGGTCGGGATCGCTGCGAAACCAACGGATGCGTCCTGTTTCGTCGAAGGCGGCTAGGAGAGAGGTTGTTTCTTGGTCGGTATTCTGCGGTTGTATTGCGGTAAACCGATACCCCGGTTCAGGGATAGCGTCGGAACCCCGCGAGAGGTGTTGAATGGAAGGAAACGCGGACGGGAGGGAGGGGGTAACGAGAGTGAAGGTCTGGGGATAGGTGGCGACGCCGCCCTCCTCCGTCTCGGCGGTGACCGTTACGGTATAGGTGTGTCCCGGCAAGAGACCGAGTATCGGGAATCGGTGTTCGGATGTGAGCGGCGAATAACGAATCGTTTGTTTATCATCCGTGCTCTCGAGATTCACCCGCAGACGCGTTGCCGGATCGGTTCTCGCGGTGACGACGCCGACGAGCGGCGCCGCCTCGTTCGGGTTCATCGCGACCGAGAGCGAGAGGAAGGTCGGCGGCACCACATCGGCGTCGGACAGGTTGGCCCCATCAGAGATTTCGGTCTGGTCGGTTTGATCGGGTAGATCCGACTGGTCTGTGTTCTTGTCGCCATTGCAGTCAACGCACAGGAGGACCGCCGAGAGAACGAAAAGGAAGTGTCTCATGTGGTAGATCCTTAGATTTGTAGTTATCTGACACAAATGACCGATGCGGCACCGGTCTTCCCGGCGGTAAGCGTTTCGCCATAGAGAAGATTCACCTGCCATGCCTTCGTAGGATCGGCATCGGTGGTAGTCGAACTCCAGAGGATGATCGAAGAAATATCGGGAAATTTGGTTGCCGGGTCTGAAAGCGAACGGTCAACGAGATAGAGAAGTTCGTTGATGTTCGGCAGACG
>CALITV010000091.1 GCA_938048925.1 uncultured bacterium
GATGCATATATGCACTCCGCCCTTAAAAAAGCGCTCCTCGATCAGTTTCGCGCCATCGAACCTGCCAAGAGGGAAATGCTCTATCGGCAGGTACGGCAGGTTATTGTGCAACTGGTCAAGATAGCAAAACTCACCACTCTCTATCCTATCGAGGACCCGGTGTACGACGACCTTGTCGAAACAATGAAAAGTAATCTCGACGCTATCGGGAATTCTTTGCCCGTGTGCAGTGTCAACATAAAAAAAGTGGGCTTTTATTACCTAGAAAAACGCCTCAAGATATTCGACGAAGGCGAAAAGGACCTCCGCAACCTTTTCGTCACCAACGAGATCCGAGAACTCATCTTCGTCAAAGGGGTAACCACCGAAGAGATCAGGAATTTTTTTGCTATCATTGGAAAAACGATTTCTTACACCGGTGCGGAACACGACATCAATACTCTTTTGTGGGATTACGGCATCTCGCATATCGTATGTCTCTCCTCCGAAGACACCGGCGAACCGCATCCCTTCTCGGAAGCCGATTTTGCCAATCTCTTCACCCCCTTTCCGCCTCCGGCACCGCTCAATCTCCAAGAAATGGGGCGCATCGCCCCCCTCTTCGATTCGGTCTTCAAAGGAGGACCGGCTGTTTTCGCAGAGTTTCTGAAGACCAACGGAGACCTCTACTCGGTGCAACGCTACCTCGCGGTAGTCTCCCGACTCGTGCTCGCCGAGAACGACACTCATCTTTTGCGGCGGTTCGTTGATCAGATAACCGAATATGCCGAAGCGCTCCTCCTCTCCCGCCGTTTTACCTACGGCATAATTTTTCTTGCCACGCTCACCGAGATCGCGGCAAAGAGCGCCGCACAGAAAAACGCGCTCCACGAACGGGTCGCCGGCGCGGTGTCACGCCTCACCTCCTCCGAGTGGTGCGATAAGATGTTCGATCTCACTCCCAAACTGCCGCCCGAAGAATACGACAGTTTCGCCGCCTACCTCGCGCTCGTCTCGCCGCTCCATTTCGAACATGTTTTCCTGCGCATTACCGACCTTCCGTCGCGCGAACTCCGTCTCCGCTGTCTCGACGCCGTCACGAAAGATTTCGGCGATCCGACCCTCGCCAAGCAACTGCTCGCCAACACCGATTGGCGCATCGTGCGAAACACCCTCTACCTCATGCGATCGGTCAAGAACGAACTCTTCATCCCGCTGGTCCGCAATGTCATGAATCACCCCCAGCGCCAAGTGCGCATCGAGGCGGCGATCGTCCTCTCGGAATACAACGCCGACGACAACCTCCCCTTCTGGCAAAAGGCTGTCTTCAGCCCTGAGCGTGAGATCCGACTCGTGGCTGTCAAAAGCATCGTCAAGATAAAGGATATCCAAGCGAAAAGTATTCTCGATAGTTTGCTTCGCCCCCAACAGATACGCACCTATCAGATCGACGAAATCGTCTCCTTTTTCAATGTCATCGTTTCCTCGGGACGGCCGGAATTCTTCGATCTCGTCGCCGTCCATATTTTTTCCCCCGACCGTGCGCTCCGTCTCGCGGCAATCAAGGCAATCCGCTCTATGCCCCCCGCCGATAGTGTATGGCGTATCCTCGCCAAGAGACTTTCCTCGCCAGAAGTCCTTACACTCGACCGCGAAGAACTCGAACAAACCATCGGTCTCCTCCGCGAAGAGGGGACACGAACAGTTCTTCCAGCGCTCGAGTACCTTTTTACCCTGCAAGGGAACCTCTTCAACCGCGACAAGTACCGTTCGGTGAAGGAGATAGTGTTCGCCCATATCGGCAAACTTCGTCAGGCGAAATTCGTGCAAGCGTGGCTCGATAAAGCCTATGCCAATGGGAACAAGGAAACCAGATCGGTCCTCGCGCAGTTCGGCATAAAAGGGAGTGATTGATGGAAGAGCGCCGCGATCTGCCGGGAAGCGAGAACATGCCGCGAAAGCGGCGGTATCATCTGGTAAAACACTTCTTCACCTTTTGGAAAACGGCGAAGATGTACGGGGGCGAAAACGAGCGCATTGACGAAGGGGTCGCAAAGATGCGCGAGACGCTCAATTTCTTCTTCGCCACACAGAACGAGGTCACCCTTCTTTTCGACGGCATCGACCTGAAGGTGGACAAAGAACGCATCCGCGGACGACGACAGGACGACAAATACTTCGAGGATCTTTACGACCTCTTCCTTTCTCTCTGTCTTTCTCAAGTGACCTTCTCTCGCGCCGTAACCGATCGGGAGATTCTCCTTTTCTTTCGCGCCATGGCTTTCTTCCCAGTAGGAAGAGAACCGAAGAAGATTTCATACGAACGATTCAAAGAAAAGATGCCCGCCGAGGTGACACATATCACCACCGTCCCCTACGATCCCGAGGAATCGGGCGGTGCGCCCCTCCTTGGTCATTTCGAAATGGCACGGGAGAACTATCGGGCAATCGTCGATTCGTATGACGATATCGCCCAGAGCGTTCTTTCGGGCGATGTAATCCCCTTCCGCATCTTCGACCGACGAATTCAGATATTCATTGACCTTTTGGCAGAACCCGATTGCCCCCACCTCTACGACTATCTTTTGCTTCTCGCGTCTCTCGATTCTTTTCACGGACGCGAATACGCCACTCACACCGTCAACACCCTCATCTACGCGCTTGCCATCGGAAAAACGCTCGGTGCTTCCGACGCTCTCCTGAAACGGATAGGAACAGCGGCGTTGGTGCACGCTCTGCTCCGTCCCAAAACCGAAAGACTCGACGAAGAAACTCTCGCCGATTTCTCGCGAAGCGTTTTTCTCGCCGCATCCCGCATGGAGTATTTTTCCTTTTCCCGCATGGATGCCTCTCTTTGCGCTGCCTTTCACCCGTGGGTGTTCTCAGAGAGCGAACTGGCGCGAATCAAAGCCAATCGGCGCGGCACCGTCGCCGAAGAAGTGCTTCTCGTCGCCAAGTTCTTCGAGATGAACTCGCGGCGTCGGACATCTCTCCTTGCCGGTCGGAAAAGCCCGACCAGCATGTTCCGGACACTACAGAGCGTCCTTTCCCTCCGACGCGAGAAGGTGTTCGTTCCCGTCATCGCCGAGGCGCTCGTCGCGGCAGTCGGGATATACCCGCCGGGACAACTGTGCGCCATCCACGGATCGCCGCACTACGCGTTCTCGCTTTCGCGGTTCTCCAACTTTGCGAGCGAGGGCTTGGTGGGCATCATGGACCGAAACGGGAACTTCATACAAAAAACCTCTCTGCGCGCCGATATGCTCATTGATATGCCGGAGATTTATGCGCTACGGCCAACGCCCGCGTTTCTCCAAAAGGTATTCGCCATCTTTACCGAAACATCGACATCTTAGTCCCTCTTCTGCGCCGAATGTCTTTTCCGATCGCGCAGTGTTCGAAAACTGTCAATGAGCAGGAGCGTGAAAAAGGCGACCAATACCACGCCGACGGCGGAGATGAAAACGCCCTTCGCCGCAAACACCAGATAAAAACAAGCAACATCGGCGAGAAGGGTTATGGTTATCTCCCAAAACAGAGATCCCTGTTCTTCGGTTGCCCGCCCGGGGATCCACCGAACACTTCTCTTCTTTTCTTCTTTTTGCCGTCTGACATCCTTGTGGCGTTCCGCCAACACCGTGCGAACCTCTTCTTTTTCCTTTTCCAGAGCTGCTTCCTGATCTTTGAGAAGATAGCGCTGCACCTCGGGATTTTTCATGGCCGCGGAGATCTCGGCCGGTTTCGCCGTTTCCGGGATCATTGGCTGCCCCTCTCCGCCGGCTCCCACCGGAGAGTCTCCCACCGGTGTGGCGGTCTCGGCGG
>CALITV010000092.1 GCA_938048925.1 uncultured bacterium
AGGTCGTCGAGTACCTCGCCCGCGAGGAGCCGAAGCACAAGTATGTCTTACTGCAGGCCGAATCGGAGGTTGCGTCGGTCAATATGCTCTACGGTGCGGGGGGCGCCGGCGCACGCGTCATGACCACCACCAGTTCACCGGGGTTCTCTTTGATGCAAGAGGGCGTCTCCTACATCGCCTGCGCCGAGATACCGGCAGTGTTCGCCAATGTCCAGCGCGGCGGTCCCGGCCTCGGCACGATACAAGCATCGCAAGGTGATTATTTCCAAGCGGTCAAGGGCGGCGGTCACGGCGACTACCGTAACATCGTGCTCGCTCCGAACAGCGTACAGGAGATGGTTGACCTCACGGTGCTCGCCTTCGATCTCGCCGACAAGTACCGCGGCCCGGTGGTCATCCTCAGTGACGGCGCCATCGGTCAAATGATGGAGAAGGTGCTGCTCCCCGAGCCGCGTCCCTACCGTCCGCCCAGTGACTATCACAAGGAGAAACCGTGGGCGACCATGGGAAAGACGCCTGACCGCGAGCGCAATATCATCACCTCGCTCAACATCCAATCGGAACAGATGGAACAGGTGAACCATCACCTGCAGGAGAAATACCGACAGATTGAACAGAACGAGGTGCGTTTCGAGGCCTACCACGCCGACGACGCCGAGATCGTACTCGTCGCCTACGGCGTTACGAGCCGCATCACCAAGAAGGTCGTGGACCTCGCGCGGGCCGAGAAACTCAAGGTCGGACTCGTTCGCCCCATCACGCTGTGGCCCTACCCGACCAAGAAACTCGAGGAACTGGCAGCGAAGCCGGCCGTTAAATTCTTCCTGTCGGTCGAGATGAGTTGCGGGCAGATGGTCGAGGATGTTCGCCTCGCGGTGAACGGCCGAAAGCCGGTTCACTTCTATGGTCGGCAGGGGGGCATCATCCCGACCGCCGAAGAGGTGCTCGAGGTCATCAAGAAACACCTGAAGGAGAAATGACATGAGAGAAGGATACGAAATTATCTACCAGCGCCCCAAGACGCTCCTTCCGCGCCGGATGCACTACTGTCCGGGCTGTTTCCATTCGACGCTCCACAAACTCATCATGGAAGTTGTCGAAGAGATGGGGATACAGGACAAGACTATCGGCGTCTGCCCGGTCGGCTGTTCGGTCTTCGCCTACGACTACATGGATATTGATATGCAGGAGGCGGCCCACGGACGCGCCGCGGCGGTAGCCACCGGCATCAAGCGGGTGCACCCCGACAAGATCGTCTTTTCCTATCAAGGCGACGGCGACCTTGCCGCGATCGGTACCGCCGAGACGATACACGCCTGCAACCGCGGAGAGAAGTTCACCTTCTTCTTCGTCAACAACGGCATCTACGGTATGACCGGCGGCCAGATGGCGCCGACGACGCTCGAGAGCCAGAAGACCTCGACATCCCCCTACGGCCGCGACCCGAAGAAGGTCGGTTGGCCGCTCAAGATGGCCGAACTCGTCAGCCAACTCGCTGGCGTTGCCTATGCGGAGCGTCTTTCTCTCAACAACCCCGCCAATGTCCGCAAAGGAAAGAAATCCATCCGCAAGGCGTTCGAAATCCAGATGCAGGGGCTCGGCACCACCTTCCTCGAGTTCGCCTCGAACTGTCCCTCCGGATGGAAATGCACGCCGGTGCAGTCGCTCGATTGGATCGCCAATCAACAGACGAACTATTATCCGCTCGACGTGTTCAAGGATGTCACGGCGGCGCAGACCGCAAAACCGCAGTAAGAGCAAGGAGGAACGGTCCATGTTACAAGAGATGATATTCGCCGGATTCGGCGGTCAGGGTGTCCTTTCGATGGGTAAGTTGCTTGCCTACGCCGCGATGAAGGAAGGGAAAGAGGTCAGTTGGATGCCCTCCTACGGTCCCGAGATGCGCGGCGGCACCGCCTACGCAATGGTCAACATCAGCGACGAACAGATATCGTCGCCGGTCGTGCACGCCTACGATGTCGTCGTCGTCTTCAATCTTCCTTCTCTCAAAAAGTTCGAGCCGAAGGTCAAGAAGGGGGGCATCCTCATCTGGGAAAGTTCGGTCATCAAAGAACCACCGACCCGCACGGACATTAAGATCTACGGCGTTCCGGCCATCGAGAAGGCCTCGACAGTCCTCAACGAGGTGAAGGTCATGAACATGATCACCCTCGGGGCACTCATCAAGGTGAACCCTCTCGTAAAGCCAGAAACTCTTCTCGAGGCGCTCAAAGACACGCTCCCGCCGCGCCACCACGACATGATCCCGATAAACAAGAAGGCGATCGAACTTGGCATGAGCCTCGTCTGAAGAATTTCCTTGCGCCCATAGACACCGCGAAAAATTTGACCTCCCCCCTCTTTCGGGTATAGTTCTTTCGGCAATTTTACTGTGGTTTACACACGCGTAGGCTCATGGTGATTATGGAGGAACCAATGCTCTCTTACGGAATCGAACGGAAAGGTTCCACGGTATCGGTGCAACTGTCAGGACGGATAGACAACGAGGGAGGACCGGTGTTCCAAGAGGCCCTCGACAAAG
>CALITV010000093.1 GCA_938048925.1 uncultured bacterium
GGGGCCCGCCGACGCGGTCGCCGACGCCGCCGCTTATCTCACCGAGACGCTTCGCCGCCGGGAGCGGTTTCATCCCGAGGGACAGAACTTTATCTGATCGCGGTCCGTCACCCGACGGTATGGTCGGAACAGCGGCAGAAGCGTCGGACGAGAAAGGTCATGAGCGCCTGATACCATCCGATAGAGCACCGTTTCACGAGGTAGAGCGGCGCCAGCGGTCCGAGGGAGAACACCGTGCGCCGCCGTTTCCGGATCGCCGTGACGATGCGGCGGGCGAGCCGTTCGGGAGGCATGGCCTTCCGTTTCATGAGCCGTGCGACCGCCGACCGCACCGGCGAGGGAAGCATCTGCGGCACCGCCGAAAGGAACGGCGAATGGACTGCGCCGGGGAAGACGGTCACGACCCGTACCCCCTCGGGCGCCAGTTCGGCGGCAAGCGACTCGGCAAGACCGACGACGGCAAACTTGGTCATGCTGTAGGGCGTCGTGAAGGGAAAACCGCAGAGCCCCGCCGCCGAGGCGGTGATGATAAGCGTTGATCCCGGCGCGCTCCGGCGCAGATACGGGAGAAACACGCGGATACCGGCGACTACCGCCATCTGGTTGACCGCAACGACACGCTGCCACTCTTCCGCCGGTATTTCCTCGAACCGCCCTCCCGCCATGATACCGGCGTTGAGGTGAACAATATCAACGCGACCGATCCGTGCCGCCGCCGCCGACAGGGTGCTCTCGTCGCTGCAGTCGAGCACCTCGCCGTGTGCACCGAACCCGGCGGCGCGCCAACCGGCGACCGCCTCGTCCAGCGGGGCACCGGCGATGTCGAGCGCATATACCCTCGCGCCCGCGCGCAGGAAGGCTTCCGTCACCGCCCGCCCAATTCCCGACGCGGCGCCGGTGACGACCGCGACCTTACCGGAAAAGGCGTCGCTCATTTGAGATTTTTTATCGCCGAAAGTTCGGTCTCAAGGTCCTTGAAGACCGCCTCTTCCGCGGTAAGTCCCGCCGCGAGGGCCTCTTCGAGAGCGTTATTCATGAGACGATAGGCGGCTATGAGATCGTCATTCTTTTTTTTCGCAGCGTCGTTGCGCGCCGCGGTCCATGCGTTGAACGCCTGCTGGAGATCGAGCATGAGCGTCTGAACCGCCTTGAGTTTCGCCTTATGCTTCGCAAAGGTCTCTTCTTTCCATTTCTGCTCCATTCCTTGGTAGTGCTTCTGATTCCATTTCTGCTTGTAATAAACGACCAACTTCTGGATGACGCCGTTGTAGCGCGTCATGCGGCGGTCTATCTCCCCGACGAGTTTCGCCGCCGTGGCGAACTCGTTTTTCCGGTGCACGGCGTGGAGGTCCTTCATCTCCTGCACCGTCCGTTCGCATTCGGCGTGCGATTTTCGATAGGCCTGCTCGATGAACCATCCTTCGTTGTGCATGAGTTTCGCCTCGGTCGAATCCTCGGCGGCGAAAAGGAGCGCCCCGCCGAGCAGGGCGACTGTGACGAGGGCACCGCGTCTCATGGCGTCACCATCTGATGTTTTCCGATAAGATCCAACCCCTCCCGCACGAAGGCCTCTATTTCCTCGATGTGTTCGGCAAGCAGATCAGCCACCCGACTGTCTATCTTTCCCCGCGCCGCCTCCTCGCGGATGATGGCGAGCGCCTTGCCGCGCGGGATCGCCTTCTTGTAGGAGCGGTCGGTCGCCGTGAGCGCGTCGTAGATGTCGGCGACCGCGAGTGCCCGCTCCACGATGCCTATCTCGCCGTTGCTCTTACCGTTCGGGTATCCGCTCCCGTCGAGTTTTTCATGGTGGTTGAGCACATACTCGGGAACCTTGGAGAGTTCGAGCGGCCACTGCATCGAGTGAAGCAGTTCCCAACTGTTGACCACATGACGCTCCATCTCGGCCCGTTCCGCCGGAGTAAGATTCCCCGCCGGAATGGTGAGATAGCGATATTCCTCCTCGGTAAGGAGCGGCACCGTTTCGCCGGCGATCTCGTAGCGTCTTGTCAACGCCTCGTCAAGAAACGCCTTGTCTTCGTCGGAAAGGCGCCCGGGCCTATCGAGCGCGTCGAGGCACGAAACAAATCGTTCGATGAACGTCTCCGCCGCGGCGCGGTCGGCGACTGCGGCTCGGCCGGCGGCAACCTGCGCGGCGAGGTAACGGGCGCGCCAGTAAACCCGCTCCCGGTCGGCGGGATACAGTTTGTTCACCTTGGTGAGAATCTGTTCCCGGGTTCCTATCTTACCGAAGTCATGGAGCATGCCGGCGATCTCCGCGGCACGCCGCTCGTCATCCGACAGCGTGGGACCACCCTTTCTCGCGATGATATCGAGCAGTTTGAGGGCGATCCTCGTGACCCGCACCGAGTGGCCCTGCGTCGCCGGATCGCGCTGTTCGAGTGCCTTGGTGAGCGTGAGGATAAGTGAATCGAACAGGCGGGAGATGTCCTCATAGAGGCGATTGTTCTCCACCGTCACCGCCGCGAGCGAAGCAAGCGACTGGAGAAGTAGTTCGTCGTAACTGGTGAAGGGAAGATAGCCGCTCTGCATCTCGCGCTTGTTGAGCAGTTGCACCGCGCCGAGCACCTCGCCGTGCGGCGTTTTCATCGGCACGGTAAGGATCGAATGAGTGCGATACCCGAGCATGATGTCTATCTGCCGGTTGAAGGAGTATGGCGTTCCCTCGGGTATCGCATAGGCATCGGGGATATTGAGCGTCTCGCCGGTCGTGCACACAAATCCGACGAGGCTCTGGGTATTGAACGGTATCTCTCGTCGTTCGATGTCGGTGCGGTTGAGTTTCTCGTTCTGCGAGCAGACGAAGTAGATGCGGCGGTGGTCGCGGCTCATGAGGTAGAGGGTCCCCGCCTCGGCGCGGGTCGCCCGACGCGAGAAAGCAAGTATCTTGTCCCAGAGGCGGCGGGGATCCTTCTCGGAGGAGAGGTCCACGCCGATGTTGTAGTTGCCGACGATCTCCTCTTTGAGATCGTCTATGACCTTCAAGAGGTGGCCGACGGCGAAGAGGGTATAGGCGTTTATCTTCTCCCCGTCCACCGAAAAGATATTCGGCGGACGGTACTCGAACCCGTGCCCGAACGAGACGAGAATGAGCCAGTCGCGGTCGCCGAGGTACTTTTTCACCTCGGGCGCCTGCCGCTCATAGGCAACGACCACCACCCGCGGCCGGGGAGCAGTGAGGTCGCGCGCAATGTCGGACGCTTCGCGGTAGATCCTCACCGAAGTGTCGTTTACGCCGGTAATGAGCAGTTCCTCGGGCAAGAACATGGTGGTCATGGTTCGGATCCTCCGGTGCTCAACACTTCGATGACGGCCGCCGCCTCTCGCGCTACATGATGCCCCATCTCGCGGTCAAAAGCAACTCCGTGCCCGAGCACCCCTCGTTGTTCGAGGTAGCCGAGCACATCGAATATCTCGTCCTGCGTAAAAGGAACCCGGCGCGAAGCGGCCCGCCGGGCGATTTTTTGGACGAGTTCCGTACGGCTTCCAAAGGCGCTCATATCCTCCTCGAGGAGGAAAGAGAGGACTGCGGCAAGCAGATGGAACAGTGGAAGGAACGATCGCCGGAGAAAAGGTGCGACCCATGCCTCCAGCGCCTCTGCGGAAAGATGGTCTTCGATACAGTCCACGATCCGAAAACCTTGGATCACCCCCTCCAGATAAAGGCGTGCCATCTCTTGAGCCGGCGGGGCGAGGATACCGGTCGCCAGAAAGAGCGGCGCAAGCGCAAACAGCGCGGTGTTCCGATGATAAAAGAATTCGGCGCGCGCTTCCTCGGCGAGCCGGTAGGCATAATCACGCCGTCGGGACCGCACCAATGTGCCCGCCGCCGTAAGCCGTTCTATGAGCCGCGGCACATAAAGTTCGGGTTGGCGGAGCGCTGGGGCGAGGCGGTACCTGCCGCCCCGCTCGATGATGCCGGCAAGATAGGCCATACGACGACCGAGCGCCGGAGCGTAGATCTCCTCATGGGCGGTGAAAAAGGCGGCAAAGAGCGCGGAGAAAGAGAGAAAACCACCTCGCTCGATGCGGTAGGCGACCTCGGCGGCGAAGGACTCATCGAACTCGGCGGGGAGATAGATCGGTTCGCCGAATGCGACATAGGCGGGGCCATAGTTCGCCCACAAAAGGCCGAAGAATTTCCGCAGGAATCCTTTCCGTTCGGGTTCTTTTCCGAATCCCTGCTCCTGCGAATAGGCATGGATTTCATGGAGCCGTTCGTAAGTGATGGAGACGGGCACGATATAGAGACGGCGTTTGCTTCTGCGGCGTATCTCCGAGAGCATCGAGAGAAGACCGGTCCGCGGCGCGCGCACCTTGCCGGAACGGGTGCGGCCTCCCTCGATGAAGAATTCGATGTGGTAGCCAGACTCGACGACCGTCCGCAGGTAGGCACCGAACACCATTCGATAGAGCGGATCGTCGCGGACGCGCCGCCGGATGAAGAAGGCGCCGAGCCTCCGCAGGATGCCGCCGAGCGGAAAGAAGTCGAGATTGTCGCCGGCGACGACGAGCGGCACCGCGACCTTCTCGTGGTAGAGAAGGTGGAACATGAGAAGATAATCGAGATAACTGCGGTGCGAAGGGACGAAGACCAGACTGATGCCGGGGTGCGCCGCAAGGCGCCTGATCGTTCGCACCTCTTCGGTGCGGTATTCGATGCGCGAAAAGAGCGACGAGAGGAGGCGTCCGATAAGGCGCGATAGCCTATCGGTGAAGTAGGGACTGTAGCGGGTTGCGATGGCGTCGAGATGACGCTCGACGAGTGCGCGGTCGGCGACGACCTCGCGTTCGAGCGCAAAGAGCGTTTCGCTCCGCATCTCGAGCCAGTTCCGCAGAGCGGCACCGACGACATTCTTCTTCTCTTCCTCGAGCATCTTGTAGAAACGGCGGTAGAGACGGGAACTGTACTTCTCGCGGGTAAGGCGTTGGGCCAGCCCGATCCGCAGGGCGAGCCGGCGTCGGCCGAGCAGGAAGAGGATCAGTTCCCGGAAGGTCGGCCACAGGTTGATCTTTCCCACCAGCGGAAGGAACCACAGGCCATCTTCCGTGCTGGGGGCCGCTTTCGTTTCCTTACTCCACAGGGTTGTCACCGGCACAACCCACAATTCGCGGGCTGCGATATCGTTCATGAAATCGGCCCACCCCGGGTCGCGCACGAAGAACTCCTGATCCTCGACCGGCAGGTAGAGGCCGGTGATCCGGCGTCCGTACCGGCGCGGACCGCCTCCCCGCATCCACTCGGCGGCGAGTCTGAAAAGGCTCCCCAGCGAAAAGAACGCGAGCGTTCGCGGACCGAACGAATGCGACGGAACGGGA